>JALYHG010000085.1 GCA_030776725.1 Actinomycetota bacterium | reverse complement strand
GGCCGTGCGCGCCCGCGACCGCTCGTTGGCGTTGTGGGGGTCGCCGACGGGGCGACTGGTTTCACGGTTTGGAGCCCCAAGGCGACCCCCACGAGGCCTCCCGGAGAACCTGGTGTGTCTGTCCAAGGCCATGCACCTGCGCCAGGTCCACCGCTACGGCTGGACGGTCTCGGTCGACGGTGACACCGGCGCGGTCACCATCCAACGCCGCGGGCGCGTCTACCGGCGCTTGCCGCCCGGCACCCACCTGCGCCGCCCCCCACCCCAACCCGCCGCAAACAACAGCAACACCCCAACCGCCACCGGCGACGGCGACCTCCACGACCCGCGACTGCCCCTCGACCACGACGGCGACCTGCCCTTCTAACAGGGCGCCACCAAACGCCGACCGACCACGGCAGCAGCAACAGCAGAGCCCCCACGAGCCGAAGGCGGCCCGCACACCCAACCGTGCGCCGGGCCGCCCACCCCTGCCCGAACCCGTCGACCAAGTGGCCGTCGAGCGGCTCCGGCGCTTCGTCGGCGAGCTGGCGGGCCACCGGGCGCCCCGACGCAGCGACACGGCCTGACGCTCGTAGACGACGTCGCCGTCGGCCGTCTCGAGTGCACGGCCTCGTCGGCGTCGCGCGATCACGGCTAGGCGTCGGCTAGGCGGGGACGTCCTCGCTCAGACGCTCGGCGACGACCTTCGAGACGGCATCGGCGCCCATCGTGACGCCGTACAACATGTCGGCGATCTCCATGGTGGGGGTCTGATGCGTGACCAGCAGAACCTGCGACGTCTGCTTGAACGACTCCACCACCTGCAGGAACCGCCGCAGGTTCACCTCGTCGAGTGCCGCTTCGACCTCGTCGAGGACGTAGAACGGTGACGGCCGGGCCCGGAAGATCGCGAACAGGAACGCCAGTGCGGCGAGCGACCGCTCTCCGCCGGACAGCAGCGACAGGCGCCGGATGCGCTTGCCGGGTGGGCGCGCTTCGACCTCGATGCCCGTGGTGAGCAGGTCGTCGGGGTCGGTGAGCGTCAGCCGGCCATGACCACCAGGGAAGATGGTGGCGAACACGTCCTCGAACTCGCGGGAGACGTCGCGGAAGGCGTCGGCGAACACGTCGCGGATCTTGGCGTCGACGGCCCGGATGACCTGGTGGAGGTCGCGGCGACTGGCGAGGAGATCGTTCAGCTGGCGTGACAGGAACCCGTGGCGTTCTTCGAGCGCGTGGAACTCCTCGAGCGCCAGCGGGTTGACGCGCCCGAGCGACGCCACCTTGCGTTCGAGCGTCTCGAGGCGTGCGACCAGGTCGGCCCGGTCGTCGGTGGCCGCGTCGGGATGCTCGGCCAGCAGATCGTCGGGAGTCAGCTGGAAGTCGTCCCGCACCTGCGCGATCAGCTGGTCGAGGCGGTGGCGCACCTCGGCGCGTTGCAGGTCGGCGGCGTGGCGCCGCTCCCGTGCCGCGTCGAGCGCGGTGGCCTGTTCCCGCAAGCGACGACGGAGCGCAGCCACCTGCTGTTCGCGCTGCGCCCGGTCGGCGTCGAGACGATCTCGGTCGGCGCACGCGTCGCGGATCGACCCGTCGATGTTGGTCAGCGCCTCCGCCGCGACCGCCGCGAGATCGCCGCAGCGGCGCACGTGCCGGCGACGCAGGTCGCGCCGACGAGCGGCCTCCGCCAGGGCCTGCTCGACGTGGTCGGCCTCCTCGCGTAGCTCGGCGGCGGCACGTCGCAGCTGCTGCACCTGTTCGTCGAGGCGCTCCACCGCCAGGCGGGCCTGCAGTTCGCGGCTGCGGCACTCGTCCACCCTGCGGTCGAGCCGATCGGCTTCGGCGTCACGCTCGGTCGGGTCGGGGTCGTCGCTGGCGGGCGGCGCAACCAGCTCCTCGGTCTCGAGGGTCACCAGCGCCTGCTGGTGGCGCTGGACCGACGCGGTGAGTTCGGCCCGGTGCTGGCGTAACAGTCCCTCCTGGTGGGTGAGCGCGTCGAGGTCCTTGGTCAGGCGCGCCAGCTGTTCAGCGGCGGCGGTGATCCGGGCGTCGGACCCGTTGAGCGCCGCGGTGGCCGTGGCGAGCTCCGCGCGCCGTTCGTCCACGCGGGCACGGGCTCGCCCCACCTCCGACGCCGCCGCCGTGACAGCGTCATCGAGCTCGGCGACGCGTCGTTCGGCCTCCTCGGCGGCCGCGGCGCTGACCATCGACGATCGGTCCGGCGTCGATCCCCCAACGAACCCGCAGGGACCGGCCACGTCTCCGTCCGGAGTGACGAAGGTGAGGTCGGGATGTTCGTCGTGCAGGGCCACCGCCTGTGGCCAGTCAACGACGATGAAGGTGCCGGCCAGGGCGTGGCGGAGTGCCGCCAGCACCCCGACCGAGTCACGGTCACGGGCCGCCAGGAGCTCGGCCACCGGCCGGGTCCCGGCCGGTGGGGCTGGGGCCACGGCGGCGGCTTCGTCCGCGGGGCGGGACGGGAGCACCACCGCCCGCCCGTGGTGGGCGCGACGCAGGTGCGTCACGGCGTCCGCTGCGTGACCGGCGGAACGTGCCACCACGGCGTCGTCG
>JALYHG010000084.1 GCA_030776725.1 Actinomycetota bacterium | reverse complement strand
GCCCGGCTGATGCTCACCGGGTTCTTCTTCCTGCTGCTCGGTGGGAGCTTCGACTCGCTCGTGTTGCGGGTGCAGCTGGCCGTACCGGAGAACACGCTGATCAGCCCGCAGCTCTACAGCGAGATGTTCACGAACCACGGCTCGGTCACGATGTTCCTCGTGATCCTGCCCATCTTCGAGGGCTTCGCGATCATGCTGCTGCCGCTGATGCTGGGCACGCGCGAGATGCCGTTCCCCCGGCTCGGGGCGTTCGCGTACTGGACGTTCCTGTTCGGCGGGCTGATGTACTACAGCAGCACGCTGTTCCAGCTGGTCCCGGACGCCGGCTGGTTCGCCTACGTGCCGCTCAGCGGTCCGGAGTTCTCCCCCGGCTTGGCGATCGACTTCTGGGTGCTGGGCCTCGGGGTCGCCGAGGTCGGCGCGATCGCCGCAGCGGTCGAGATCATCATCGGGATCTGCAAGATGCGCGCCCCGGGGATGACGATCAGCCGGCTGCCGCTGTTCGCGTGGGCGATGCTCGTCACCTCGTTCATGATCCTGTTCGCGTTCACCCCGCTGATCATCGGCAGCCTCTTGCTGGAGCTCGAACGCGGCTTCGGGGCCAAGTTCTTCGACCCGAACCTCGGAGGCAGCTCGCTGCTGTGGCAGCACCTGTTCTGGATCTTCGGCCACCCGGAGGTCTACATCCAGTTCCTGCCGGCGGTGGGGATCGTGTCGATGATCACGCCGGTGCTGACCAGACACCGGATCGTCGGCTACACGTGGCTGGTCGCGTCGATGGTCGCGATCGGGTTCCTGTCGTTCGGGCTGTGGGCGCACCACATGTTCACCAGCGGGCTGTCCCCGCTGGTGCTCAGCTTCTTCGCGGCGGCGAGCATGGCGATCGCGATCCCCGCCGGCGTGCAGATCTTCGCGTGGCTAGCCACCATCTGGTCGGGGCGGCCGGTGTGGAAGACCCCCTTCCTGTTCGTGCTGGGGTTCCTCGTGATCTTCGTGATCGGCGGGATCACCGGGGTGATGCTCGCCGCCGTGCCGTTCGACCTGCAGGCCCACGACACCTACTTCGTGGTCGGCCACCTGCACTACGTGCTCATCGGCGGGGTCGCGTTCCCGATCTTCGCCGGCGTCTACTACTGGTGGCCGAAGTTCACCGGGCGGATGATGAACGAGCGGCTGGGACGGTGGAACTTCTGGCTGCTGTTCATCGGCGTGAACGTCGCGTTCTGGCCGATGCACCGGGTCGGCCTCATGGGCATGCCCCGACGGATCTACACGTACGAGGCCGGCCTCGGGTGGGACATCTACAACATGATCTCCACCGTCGGGGTCTTCATCATCTTCGCCGGCATCGGGCTGTTCGTCCTCAACTTGATCGTCAGCTGGCGGTCCGGCGACCGGGCGGGGCACAACCCGTGGGGCGGGGACAGCCTGGAGTGGGCGGTCACCTCCCCGCCGGTGGAGCACGGCTGGTCGACGATGCCGATCATCCGCAGCCGCCACCCGCTGTGGGAGCAGCGCGAGCTCGACCGGGGCGACCCGGCCCTCGAGCGGTTCGTCCGCGGGCTGGCCGAGTGGCCGCTGCGGTGGCGCGCCGCCGTGGTCGTCGGCACCGCCGACGCCCGCCCGCAGGAGGTCTTCCGCGTCGCGAACCCGTCGCTGTGGCCGCTGATCGCCGGCGCCGGGGTCGCGCTGATCTTCCTCGCCGAGCTGGTCAAGCTCCGCTGGGGCGCCGGCGTCGGTGCGCTGATCATCGTCATCGCGGCGATCGGGTGGAACTGGCCCGAGGAGCCGCCGATGTCGACCGAGGAGGAGGCCGCCTTCGAGCGCGAGCACGACGTCGCCGTCAACGCCGGCGGCAGCGTCGTGATCGCCCGCTGGGGGATGGGCCTGGCGATCCTGTTCGTCGCGATCGCGTTCGGGGCGCTCGTGATCAGCTACTTCTACCTGCGGCTGGAGAACCCGGACTGGCCGCCTCCCGGGGTCGCCGACCCGCGGGTGTGGTGGGCGGCGGTCCCGGCCGCGATCCTCGTCGTCAGCGCGGGGGCGATGCACTGGGCGGTCCGACGGCTGGCGGCAGGCGAGCAGCGACGGTTCATCGTCGGGCTGGTGGCGGTGCTGGTCCTGGGCCTGTCGGCGGCCGGCGTGCAGCTGTGGGACGTCTCCCAGGTCGGCTTCGGGCTCGGCGACCACGCGTACGGCTCGATCTTCCACACGCTGAACGGGTTCCTGGTCACGGTGTTCGCCGCGGCGACGATCATGGTCGGCTCGGTCGCGTTCTGGGCGACCCGCGGCATGTACAACCGCCGCCGGTACGCGCCGGTCACCAACGTCGCCCGGGCGTGGACCGCGATGGTCGTCGTCTGGCTGGCCGGCTACGGGACCCTCTACCTCGGACCGCACCTCACGTGAGCGACATGAGCCCGTCCGACGAGCCCCGGGACGCCCGCCGGGACGCGGAGGGCGGGACGGCGCCGCCCCACGGCACCCCCGTCCCGGTCGACCTGTCGGCGGACCGGGCGGTGCGGCTGACCTGGGCCGTGTTCATCACCGGGCCGATCGTGTGGATCACCCACTTCATGGTCGTGTACCTGGTGGCCGAGGCCGGTTGCACCGGCGGTGGCGAGGGGCTGCGGATCTTCGACCCGCCGGTACCGGTGCTGACCACGCTGGTGGCGACGGTGATCGCCGTCGCCCTGTGCGTGGCCGCGACCGTCTGGGCCTACCGGGAGTGGCGCGCCAGCGAGGATCAGCTCGCGGCGGCGCCCGACGCGGCCACGGAGCTGTCCGGGGAGTTCGACGACGACCGGCGTCGGGGATCGCTGGCGTTCGCCGGGTTCCTGCTGAGCGCGTTCTCGGTCGTCGCGGTGCTGTTCGTCGGGGCGCCGGCGCTGGTGCTCGGCCCGTGCTGAGCACGCTCGGGCACGTCGGCCAGCAGACGCCGGCGCTGCTGGCGCACGCCGGGCAACCCGTCGCGCCCAACGAGGTCTGGGGCGCGTGGAACCTCGACCCGGTGCTGGTCGCCGGGCTGCTGGCGCTGGCCGCGCTGTACGTCCGCGGCGGTCGAGCCGGGGGTGGTGGTCGCTGGCGGCGCTGGCGGACGTGGGCGTTCTGGGCCGCGATCGGCGCCCTGGCCGTCGCGCTGCTGTCCCCGCTGGAGGCCATGTCGGCGGCGCTGGCCTCAGCGCACATGGTCCAGCACGTGCTGCTCATCCTCGTCGCGGCGCCCCTGCTGGCCTTCAGCGCCCCGTCCAGCACGCTACTGGGGGGCGCCCCCGTGGCGGTCCGTCGGGTCCCCGGGCGGCTGCGCCGCCGGCTGCGTCTGCCGACGAGTGCGATCCGACCGTCGACGAACCCGGCGACGGTGTGGCTGCTGCACGTCGCGGTGCTGTGGATCTGGCACAGCGCCACCGCCTACGAGGCCGCCCTCGGCAGCGAGCTGCTGCACGGAACCGAGCACCTGCTGTTCCTCGTGACCGCGCTCCTGTTCTGGCGGGTCGTGCTGGGCGGCAGACGGTCGGGGCGTGTCCCGGAGGGCGCGGCGGTGCTGCTCGTCTTCGGCATGGCGATGCAGAGCGTGTTCCTGTCGCTTCTGCTGACCTTCGCCTCGGAGCCGTGGTACGCGGCGTACACCACGACGACCGCCGCGTGGGGGCTGGTTCCCTTGGCCGACCAGCAACTCGCGGGGGTGCTGATGTGGGTCCCAGCGGGGATGGTCTACATGGCGATCGGCTTGGCGCTGTTCGTGTCGTGGATCCACCACAGCGAACGAGCCACCATGTGACAGCAGCGTTGTGCGTGCGACGGTCGATGCTCGCGCCCTTCGTGGTCATGGTGCTCGCGGTGGGTCTGCAGCCAGCGAGCGCCTCCGCGAGCCGGCAGGACAGCGAGACCTCCGGTCGAGACGTGTTCGAGGCGAACTGCGCGATGTGCCACGGCCGCGACGCGTCCGGGATGATGGGGATGCATCCCTCGCTGCGGGGAGCCGTCGAACGCCTCACCCGGGAGGGGGTCGAGGTCACCATCCGCAAGGGGCGGGCCACGCAGCCGCCCATGCCGGCCTTCGAGGATCGACTGTCCGACGAGGACATCGCCGAGGTGATCGCCTACCTCGACTCCCTCCCGGTCGGTCCCCGCAACTTCGGTCCCCGCGACGGCGGGATGCGCGGGAGAGAGATGATGAACGGCGGCATGTCGGGGGGCGGGACCGTGATGCTGCTCGGCGCCGTGCTCGTCCTCGCGCTGCTCGTGCTGGCCGTGACCGCGAGCGTGTGGATGATCCGCGAGGCGAGAGGCGGCGGCTCGGTCTCCGCGCGGGGATCCTCGGCCCGTGAGGAGCTGGACCGGCGCTACGCCACCGGCGATCTCAGCCGCGACGAGTACCTCCAACGCCGCCGTGATCTCGACCGATGAGCATGGGACGGATGCCACCGCATGCGCCGAGCAGGGGGATCCATGCGTCGTGCGGTGTTCAGCAGCGGCCACTGAGCGTCGCCAGCAGCGGCTTGGATCTGGCGGTCGGTCAGATCGCGAGCAGGACGGCGGTGTAGGCCACGGCCGCGCCGAGGAACGGCAACAGTCGGCTCTGGCGCTCCCCGGGTAGTTCTTCCTTGAGCACGTTCAGGATGACTCCGCCCGCGATGAACGCGAGGGGCAGCCCGACTGCGGCTTCGTCGAGGCTCGTCACCTGTCCGAGCGCCCAGCCGCCGAGTACGGCGGCAGATACGAGCCACCGGCCGACCCGGTGGTACAGCGCCCCGTGGTGCTGGCGCAATCCGTGATCGTTGACGATGAAGTGGACGCCCATCGCGAAGGCGAAGAGCCACAGCGAGGCGTCCTCGGCGTGGCCTCGCTCGACGAGGACGTACCCGATGATCGCGTTGTACAGGCCGTACGACGCGAGGTGGATCCAGCCGATCTGGCGCTCCGCCCGGTCTGGACGGTCAGGCGAGGACTCGGCCGAGTTCGTGGCTCCCTCGTCGGGGTGCCCTGGCGAGCGGCGCGCGAGCTGTTCGAGCACGTAGAACGTCGCGATCCCGGCCAGCGCCACCAGGTAGGTGTGCCGATCGAGCCCGGCGAGGAGGCGTGACTCGTTCACCGCCGCTTGGATGTCGGCGAGCTCGGGCAGGAGATGCACGAACACGTAGGCGAGCGCGATCCCGCCGGCTGCCGACAGCCAGCGGCTGCGCGGCACCTGGTCGAGGAACCGCAGCGCCGATGCCCCGGCGTGCAACCCGGCGAGCGCCAGCGCCGCGATCAGGCTCTCCACCTTTACCCGTCCCGTTGAACGCCGCAGTCCCCGCAGCGCCCGTTCGCGCCGATGGGGTTGCCAACCCGCTCGCGCTCGAAGCGTTCGTTCCGGATGATCAGGACATCGACCGTGCAGCTCGCCGCCGTCAACATCTCCTGGTCACAGTCTTCACACACCGCCATGCGCACACCTGTCCTCCATCGCGAACACGCTCACCGAGTATCGGCAAGTGGCGTGACAACATCGATCGAGGCGAGGGAACCTGTGGGCGACGAGACGGACCCTGGTTCACCAAGAGGCGGGGGGTGCCGGCGACGTGAACACCGTCACGCACGTCCTGGTGAACGCCGCCATCGACCGACGGGTGCGCGAGCAGCGCGACGGCGGGAACGCCACCGGAGAGCATCCCATCGCGACCAAGGCGTTCCTATGGGGCGGGGCGGCACCGGACCTGCCGCTGATCGCCATGACCGCCGGTGCGATGGCGTGGTTCCCGCTGCGCCACGGCTGGTCGCTGGGCCGCAGCTTCCAGCACATCTTCCGCAACCTCTACTTCGAGAACCCGGCTTGGATCGCCGCCAACAACCTCCTGCAGTCACCGACCATGCTGCTGCTCATGCTCGCTGGGCTGCTGCTGCTGCGGCGGCGGCGCCCCGCTGCGGCGCACAGCATGCTGTGGTTCTTGCTGGGGGCGGTGGTCCACGTCGCGCTCGACATCCCGGTGCACCACGACGACGGCCCGCTGCTGTTCTTCCCCTTCCAGTCGACCATCCGCTTCCAGAGCCCGGTCAGCTACTGGGATCCGCGCCACTACGGCGACATCGTGCGCATCGTGGAGCTGGTCCTCATGGTCGCGCTCGTCCTGTACCTCCTCCGACCGCGGCTGCGGCGGTGGTTCGGTCGGACGAACGCCGGCTCCGAGGCGGGAGACCGTCACTAGCCTGGCCGCCGCGCTCCGCGGAGGTGACCACTTGGGCAACGACGCACCGGCGGTCGGTGATCCCGCCCCGCCCCTGACCCTCCCACGGATGGAAGGCGGGGACTTCCGGCTGGAGGATCAGAGCGGCCGTCCCGTGCTGGTGTCGTTCCTGCGCCACGCCGGCTGACTGATCTGTCGTAACCACCTCGTGAAGGTGGTGCAGCGCCGCGACCGGCTCGACGAGGTCGGGGCACTGGCTGTGTTCGTGGTCCACGACGAGCCGCACCTGGTGCAGCGCACGATGCTGGAGGACGTCGAGCTGC
>JALYHG010000083.1 GCA_030776725.1 Actinomycetota bacterium | reverse complement strand
CCGCAAGGGCCCCTCGACTTCCTTCGTCCAAGGCGGACCCGGTGAGATGCGTCTGAGCTAATGACGGACTTCGGCGAAGAAACTCCCCACCACGGTCAGGGCCTGCTTGCTGGGTTCTGCCGACGGTAGGCGATGCGGTCGGCGCGTGCCTTGTGCATCCCTTCGCGTCGGGCCTTGCGGATCTGTGCTCCTCGCCCTTCGTGTTCGTCGTCGGGGGTGACGTAGCCGATGCCGGCGTGCAGCCGGACGGTGTTGTACTCGACCCTGACGCGATCGAGCTCGACGTCGAGCACGCTCGGGTCGCGGATGTCTTCGAGGTGGGGCCACTCGGTCTTCACGTGGCCCCACAGCGACTCGATGTGGGTCTGGTCGGTGGGGGTGCCGGGACGCCCGATGTGCATGGCCAGGGCGTGCAGCGCCATGAACTCGCGGGTGGTGCCCGAGACCATCTGCGGGCCGCCGTCGGAGACGGCCAGCAGCACCGGCAGGCCTGGTCGGCGTTGGGCGCAATCATCCGCGCCTCGATCTGTGCGAGCAGGCCCTCAGCCTCCAGCGCGCGGGTGTAGAGCGCCTGGACGTGTTCGGACTCCGCGCTGGTGGGGCACCAGCAGAAAGTCGAGCCACTTGCGGGAGACCAGGTCGAGGATCGCCAGCGCGTCGCGGCCGGCGCGTGGGAACGCGGAGAAGTCGTGGCCCAACACCTGCAAGGGCCGGTACTCGACCCAGGCCGGCCCACGGCCGGGCGGCCACCGGGTCGCGTGTCGGTCGCGCCGGCAACACCAAGCTCTCGGCCCGTAAGACCCGGAGAACGCTGGATTCGGACACGAACACCTTCTCGAGGCGTGACCCGCGATGGGCGAGCTTGCGGTGCGACCGGTCGATCTCGCCCCAAGTGTCGAACAGCTCGATGATCGCGTCGCGCTCCCAGTCCAGCAGCGCATGCAGCGGCTCATCAGGCCCTGGCGGCGCGTCGGCGAGGCCAAGCCCGGCGTCGCGGCGACGGCGCCACCGGCCTGCCCGATCCTCGTTGAGTTCCAGCACCTGGCAGGCCGCGCGGACGGTCCAGCCACCGTCGACCGCGTGGTCGATCAGCTCAAGCAGGCCAGCCTTGACGTTGGCGTCCACCCGCATCGGGACCGGGCCGGCGGTCAGTCCCAACTGCCTTTTCCCCGGAACAGCTGCAGCTCGATCGCCTGCTCGGTGATCGTCTCACGCAGCCGAGCGATCTCCGCCTGCGCGTCCTCCAGCGCGGCCCGCTCGGAGCTCTTACCAGGCCGCCCCGGCCTGGACGCCGCCAGCCCCGAGAGCGTAGCCTGCTTGGCGGTCTTGACGATGTGCACCACCGTCGAGCGGTCGACGCGCCACTTGTCGGCGATCTCGCGCTGGGTGCCCTGGCCCGAGACGACCTCGCACCACACCTGGTACTTCTCCGCCGGGGTCAGATGCCGCCGACGGCGACGCTTCCCCGCTCCCTGCTGCTCTGCCATCATCCACCTCCGGTGGTCCTCACGGACCTGCCGTTGGCGGGGAGTTTTCCATCCCGGTTTCCGTCACGAACCCAGACGCGGAACGCCGGAGTTGCGCAGTAAGTAGGAAGCGGTCGGGCGGATTCGGGTCCGTAGAGGGGTCTAGGGTCGAGAATCGCTCGCCGGCGCCTCGGGTTGCGTAACACGACTACGTTTCGGTTGCTTCCATCTGTGGGCTGTATGTGCGACGATGTTCACGTTGTTCGGTCGGCGGGTGGGCAGACGCGGTGTACCTGCGGGAGACGAAACGCCGCAACAAAACATCCTGGGCCCTAAACTCGTCAAGCGGCCTCCTAAATCTCGTCTTCGGTCTTAGCCGCCGTTCTCAAAAGGCACGCTACTTGACATAAGGTCCCTTATCGGCGTCTCGTGACGTCATGCGATAGGCGCGGCAGGCGGGATCGTTGTCCGACGGCGCCGGCGGTGGCTGCTGGCCGAAGCTCTGGGCTACAACACGACGGTTCGCTCGGCGCGGTGCCCGGTCGGACGCGCGGCCGCATCACAGGGTGACGATGGTGTCCAGGGTCAGGTCGGGGTGCTCGCGTTCGAGCCGTTCGAGCGCGAACCGGTTGCGGAACAGCGCGATCGGGGTGCCGTCGGAGCGGTAGTAGATGTCGGCGGCGCGGGCGTCGCGCAGGGCCCTGGCGCCCGCGGGGTCGGTGCGGCGGGCCAGCTGGTAGTCGACGTGGTGGAGCTCGGCGGAGGCGCCGAACTCGTGCTCGAGCCGCCAGGTGGTGACGTCGAACTGCAGCACCCCGACCGCGGCCAGCAAGGGCGCCTGGTCGCCGAGCTCGGGATCGCGGAGCACCTGGATGACGCCCTCCTCGTCGAGCTCGGACAGGCCGCGGCGGAACTGCTTGTAGCGGGACCGGTCGGTGGGACGGATGCGGCGGAAGTGCTCCGGCGCGAACGTCGGCGGGGACGGGAACGCGACCGGTTCGTCGACGTAGAGGGTGTCGCCGATCGTCAGGTCCGAGGCGTTGACGAGCCCGATCACGTCGCCGGGCCAGGCCACGTCGGCGGTCTCGCGGTCCTGGCCGGACACCTCGTGGGCGTAGCGCATCGCGAACGGCTGCCCGGTCCGCGCGCAGCTCGCGGTCATGCCTCGTTCGAACCGTCCCGAGCAGATCCGCAGGAACGCGATGCGGTCACGGTGGCGCGGGTCCATGTTGGCCTGCACCTTGAACACGTACGCCGAGAAGGGGGCGTCCAACGGGCGTGGATCGCCGGCGACGTCCGCACGCGGCTGCGGGGCGGGAGCCAGGTCCACCAGCGCGTCCAGCAGGAGCCGCACCCCGAAGTTGGACAGCGCCGACCCGAAGAACACCGGCGTCGATCGTCCGTCCCGGAAGCCGGCGACGTCGACCGGGTCGTACACCGCGTCCAGCAACGCCAGCTGCTCGTCGACGCCTCCCTCCGGATCGTCCTGCCCGTCCCACGGCTCCTGGCGTTCCGGGGCCTTGGTGGACCCGTGGGCGGTCCGAGCGAACCGATGCAGGACCCGGTCACGCCGGTCGACGACCCCGTGGAACTGTCCGCGGGACTTCACCGGCCAGGTGACCGGGACCGCTTCCAGGCCGATCTGCGCTTCGATGTCGTCGAGGACCGCGAGCGGGTCCAGCGACGGGCGGTCCATCTTGTTCACGAACGTCAGCAGCGGCGCGCCGCGCCGCCGGCACACCTCGAACAGTTTCCGCGTCTGCGGTTCGACGCCCTTGGCGGCGTCGAGCACCATCACCGCCGCGTCCACCGCGGACAGCACCCGGTAGGTGTCCTCCGAGAAGTCGCGGTGCCCGGGCGTGTCCAGCAGGTTGAACGTCACTCCACGGTGGTCGAAGCGCACCACCGCCGAGCTGATCGAGATGCCACGCTGCTGCTCCAACGCCATCCAGTCCGACGTCGCGGCCCGCTGGACCTTCCTCGACCGCACCGCCCCGGCCTGGTGGATCGCACCCGAGTACAGCAGGAACTTCTCCGTCAGGGTCGTCTTGCCCGCATCCGGGTGCGAGATGATCGCGAACGTGCGACGCCGCGCAGCTGCGCGTGCAGCATCCAGGACAGGGGGCGACGTGGCCGACGAGGTCACCTCAGCGCGTCGGCGTGGACGCGGGATGGCAGGTCGTCTCCGACCGCAGTGACTCCACGAACGCTTCCGCCGCCTGGAGCTTGCCGCGCAGTTCCTCGCACTTCGCGGAAGCAGCGTCGGCGTACATCGCCAACCGATCCGTCGCCTGCGCCCGCTCATCGGCGTCCAGATCGTCGAACCACAACCGGCGGCGCACCTCGAGTAGGTCGCGCATCTCGTCCAGCGTGAAGCCCAGTGGCTTCATGCGTTTGATCAGCTCCAGTCGGGAGATGTCATCGTCGGTGTAGAGCCGGAACCCGCCGGCCGTGCGGTCCGACGGTTCGATCAACCCGACCTCCTCGTAGTAGCGCACCGTGCGCAACGACAACCCGACCCG
>JALYHG010000082.1 GCA_030776725.1 Actinomycetota bacterium | reverse complement strand
GGCCGCGTGGTCGGTCCTGGGCTGTGTCATCTGACCGGTGCGGCTGAACGTCCGGGTGTTGGGGTCGTAGAGCTCGGCCGACGCGACCGCACGGACCTCGTCGCCCTCGACGCCGAGTCCCCCGGCGATCAGGACGCGCCCGTCGGGCAGCAGCGTCGCCGTGTGCTCAAAGCGCGCAACGAGCATGTCGCCGATCGACGTCCACGTGGCGGAGGCGGGGTCGTAGACCTCGGCGGTGCCCGTCGGACGCACCGTCTGGCCGCCGCCGCTCGCCGCGCCACTCTCACCGGTGCCGCCGGTGACCAGGACCGTGCCGTCGTTCAGGACGGTCGCGGTGTGACCGAGGCGGGGATGGCGCATCTCGGCGGTGGGTTCCCACGAGCCGGCGGCAGGATCCCACAGTTCGGCCGACGCCAGGAGTCCCTCCGCCGAGATACCGCCGGCGGCCAGCAACCTGCCGTCGTCGAGCAGGACGGTGCGGTGTCCCCGGCGCGCCTGTCGGAGGTCCCCCGAACGCGTCCACCCGCCGCTGCCGGGGTCGAAGATCTCGGTGGCCGGGACGGGAACGCTCCCGAGGCCGCCTCCGACGACCGCGACCCGCCCGTCGGGGAGGCTGACCGCGCTGGTCGATCCCCGCACGGCCGTCAACGCCGGCAGCTTCGACCAGTCCCCGACCGGAGCAGCGGCCGGCTGCGTCTCGGCCGGCGATCCGGGCAGGATCCCGCCGAGGACCAGGGCGCCGGTCACGATCCCCAACCCCAGCACGGCCGCCCCGATGGCCAGGAGCAACCGACGACGCGAGGTCGGCGCCTCCGAGGCGGACGTCGGCGTGGCACAGTCCTCGCAGCGCAATCCCACGTCCGTGCGCACCATGCACCGGGGACAGATGGGGGCGTCGCACTCGGCGCACGTCAACTTCGTGCGTGCGCCGTGACGCTCGCATTCCAACACCTGGTCGGCCATCACCGTCTCCTGCGACGAACGAGTTGCGCCGATCCGAGCCGGTCGCGTCCGCGCCACGTCGGCGCGTGACGCAGCGCCGCGTTCGGGCGGACGGTACAACCGCAGGGTCGAGTCGTCGTCAGCCGGACGAGTCGGATCACGCACTGCTGCGCCGGCGTCTGGCTCCCAGCAGCCACCACGCCGTGAGAGCGACGATGGACCCGGCCAGCCCCCCCAGGGTCACGGTGCGTCGCAGAGCAAGAGCGTCACGGTCGGGCATGCGCACGCGGGCGGCGACCAGGTCCTGGCGGCCGGTCGCTTCCTTGCCGAGCCGGGTGTCGGTCCAGACCGCCAGCGCAGCGGCATCCGAGCTGTCCAGCCCCAGCCGGGAGCCGAAGTCGACCGGCAGGTGCGGGGCCGCCTGGGGGCCGACTCGAGAGTCGAACGACGCGGACGACACGCGGACGTTGCGGAACGGCCCGTCTGCGTCGGGGGAGGAGGCGATGAACACGTCGGTCATGATGTTCTGCGGGTCGCGGCGCCGGTCGTAGAACACGACATCGACCCGACCGTCGGGCGAGACCGCCGCCTGCGGCAGGTACTGATCGGTGCCGTCGTCGGCCGGGTTGTCGTTGACCCGCGTCGGCCCGCTCCACGTGCGGCCCTCGGGTGACCGACGCAGGAACACGTCGCGGTCACCGTTGCGACCATCGGCCCAGACGACGACGAGTCCTCCCCCGGGTCGCACCGCGATCGCCGGGAAGGCCGGGGTGAACACGAGGAACCGTTCGGTGGCGAGGACCTCGGATTCGATCTCCGTCCCTTCCGAGAAGCTGCGACCCCCGTCGCCGGAACGTGTGACGACCAGCGCGAACGGTTGATCCCACGGGGGCCCCTCGAGGTTCTGGAAGTCGCGCACGTCGCCCTTGAAGTCCTGGTAGAGGACGACCAGATCACCTGCCGCATCCACGACCGGTGACGCGGCACCCACCCGTTGGCGGTCGGGGTCGCTGACCCGGACAGGGTCGGAGAACGTCCGACCGCCGTCGTCCGACCGGACCGCCACGATCGGGGCGTCGCCCACCAGCTGGAGCGTCCCCACGTCGGTGGCCTGCAGGTAGGTGACGTGGATCGCGCCGTCGGGGGCGATCACCACACGGGCCTGGAAGGCCAGCTCACCGGCGACCCGCCCCACCTGCGTGAGCGACTGCCCGCCGTCGTCCGAGCGGGCGATCCACAGGTTGTCGGGGGCGTTGCCGGGGCCGGTGAGGTTCACGTACGTCACGTACAGGATCCCGTCCGCGGTGAACGCGGCGTCCGGGGCGTAGGGGCGGTCCAGGCCGTCGGGCAGCGGAAGGGACGTCGTCCGCCAGGTCCCACCCCCGTCCACGGTCCAGTGCAGCAACGCGCGGAACTCGGGCCGGTCGACCCGGCTGACCACCACGACGTTGTCGGGGTCCAGCGGGTTGCGTGCCATCGATGGGGAGTTGTGCGCGTCGATCACGCCGGCGGGGTTGACGAACTGGTTGGCCTCGACGACGACGTCGCGGTCGGCCGTGAACCACAGGACCGCGCCGACCGCCCCCACCGCCCCGAGCAGCGCCGCGACGAGCGCCCCGACGACCAGCCCTGCCAGTCCGCGCATCCGTTGACCCCTCCTGCGATTCGCTCTGCCGCTTTGACGCGCGCCGCCTCCGCAG
>JALYHG010000081.1 GCA_030776725.1 Actinomycetota bacterium | reverse complement strand
AGGGCATCGGAGATGTAGTCGCCGTTCAGGTTCATGGTCGCGATGACGTCGTACTGGTCCGCGCGCGTGAGGATCTGCTGCAGGAACGCGTCGGCGATGACGTCCTTGATCACGATCTTCCCGGCTTCCTCAGCCTCGCGCTGTTCGTCGTTGGCCGCGGCCCGACCGTCGCGGTCAGCGGTGCGGTCCCACTGGCGCCAGGTGTAGGTCTCGCCGGGGTACTCGTCCTCGGCGACGTCGTACCCCCAGCTGCGGAACGCTCCCTCGGTGAACTTCATGATGTTGCCCTTGTGCACCAGCGTCACGCTGCGGCGCCCACGGTTGAGCGCGTAGTCGATGGCGGAGCGCATCAGCCGCTTGGTGCCGTCCTCGGAGATCGGCTTGATGCCGAACGCGGCCGTGTCGGGGAAGCGGACCTCGTCGGTGACGCCCAGCTCCTGGCGCAGGAACGCCATCAGCCGGCGGGCCTCGTCGGTTCCGGCTTCCCACTCGATCCCGGCGTACACGTCCTCGGTGTTCTCCCGGAAGATCACCATGTCGACGTCCTCGGGTCGTTTGACCGGGGACGGAACGCCGGAGATGTGCCGGACAGGGCGGACGCACGCGTACAGGTCCAGCCGCTTGCGTAGCGTGACGTTCAACGAGCGGATGCCGCCGCCGACCGGGGTGGTGAGCGGCCCCTTGATCCCGACGTGGAACTCGCCGAAGGCGTCGATGGTCTCGTCGGGGAGCCACACGTCGTCGCCGTAGAGGCGGTTGGCCTTCTCACCGGCGTACACCTCCATCCACACGATCCGCCGGTCAGCGCCGTAGGCACGCTCGACGGCGGCCTCGAGCACACGGTGGGCGGCCGCCCAGATGTCGGGTCCGGTGCCGTCCCCCTCGATGAACGCGATGATCGGGGTGTCAGGAACGGCGAGTTTGCCGTCGTGGATCGAGATGGCTCGTCCGTCGTCGGGGACACGGATCTTGTCGTAGGGCACCGGTGGTCTCCTCGGCGTCGGGACGGGCGGGTCAGGCTCGGAGCGAGGCTAGCCACTGGTGCACCCGGCGGTCGGTGTCGCCCCGTTGGCGGTTGCCACGGGAGCACGGCGTTGTATTAGGTTCTCCTCACCTCAGTTCAGCCGACCTTCCAGGAGCCCCGTATGTCACGCTTGCGTCGCTTCTCGCCCCGCCTCGTCGTGGCGGCCAGCCTGGCGTTCGCCGTGCTGCCCGCCTGTGGTGGCGACGACGGCGCCGGCGTCCGCGAGATCGACGGGGGCGGCGACACGGTGACGGGGACCCAGACGGGCACGCAGACCGGCACGCAGACGGGCACCCAGACACCGACGGCGCCAGGCACGCCCGCCACGCCCGGCGCCTACTGACGCGCCCGTCCAGCCCCACCCGGCGAGCGCCACGGCTGCGACCACCCAAGCGCCGTGGCGGACCCAGGTCGCGACGCCGGGCCGGAGGTAGTCGGGGAGCATCAGCCGCCAGCCGCGGTACAAGGGGTTGGTGGTGGCGGCGAAGTCCACCACCCACGTCACGTCTCCGCGGGCGGCCTCCACCGCCAACCAGGCGTGAGCGACCACGCCGACGGTTCCGAGCACCGCCAGCCAGGTGAGTCGGGCTCCGTTGCGGCCGACCCACCAGCCCACCGCGACGGCCGCGCACGGCAACACCGCCACGATCTGTCGGCCCGGGAACCACCAGCCGTGCATGGTCACCGCCACGAACGTCGCGGTGAGCCACCCGGCGATCAGCGGCACCCCGACCACCGCAGCCGCACGGCCGCTGCGGCGGGCCAGCGCCGCCAGCGCCGGCACCGCCAGCAGCCAAGCCGGCTGCCAGGCGGCCACCCCGAACCCGCGGTCGACCAGCAGGCCCAGGAGTCGCTGGCTGCGGGCGAGGTAGCGGGGCGCCAGCCCGACGACCGCGAGCTGCCCACCGTGCTCGGCGAAGAACGCACCCGACGCGTAGCTGGTCGCGCCGCCGTACCAGGCCAGGTGCAGGGCCAGGTAGGCGATCCCCGCGACCGCCAGCACCCCGACCGCGACGCCGGCGGTGACGCGGTCTCCGCGGCGGATCACCCGGACCACCGCGAGGCCTGCCAGGCTGGCCGCGACCGGGACGAACTTCACCGACAGCCACGGCAGAGCCACGACCGCCCCGGTCACCACCGCGATCCCGCCCCGCCGCAGCGGTCCGGCGAGCCCCGCGATCGCCGCGGTCACCGCCACGGCGGCCGGGAGCTCCGGGTAGACCTGCTGGCCGTACACCGCCAGGGGGGCGGCGGCTCCCATCACGAGGGCTGTCACCGCTGCCGTGCGCAGCGGGACGCCGAAGCGGCGCACCATCGTCCACACCAGCAGCCCCGCCAGGGCGGCGTTGAGCCCCGCCAGCGTGAGCTTCGCGGCCACCCACCCGCCGAGGCGCACCGGGACGGAGAGGACCGCCGGGAGGAGCGGGTCGTGGGGGGCGACCATCGACCCGTCTGCGCGACGCCGCGCCTGGGGCAGCAGCGTCTGCTCGTGGAAGGGGCGGTACGCACCGCGGTCGATCTGGTCGCTGACGTCGAGGTCGAGATCGTGGGCGAGGCTCAGCGCGGTGAGCAGGTAGTGCGGCTCGTCTCCGCTGGTGTGGTTGCCCGTCGTGGCCCGACCCGCCACCCCACCCGCCGCCGCCGCCCCGGCCAGGAACGCGACCGCCGCGATGACCACCGCGAGCCGCCCCCCAGTGAGCGGCCGCAGGTCGGCGTGGTGAGCGAAGCTTGCCGGTTGCCGGGTCACCGCAGCACCTCGGAGCGGCGGACTCCCAGCACCCAGATCACCACCCCGGACAGCACGATCAGGAGCAACGACGCGACGCTGGCATCGGCGAGGAACGCATCCTCAGCCGAGGTCCAGATGCGGGTGGCGAGCGTGTCGAACCCCGGGGGAGCGAGGAGCAGCGTGGCCGGCAGCTCCTTCATCGTCGACAGCAGCACCAACCCGCCACCGGCCAGCAGCCCCGGTGTCATCAGCGGCAGCTCCACCGTGAGCAGCCGGCGTCCACGCCCCGCGCCGAGCGCACGCGCGGCGTCGTCGAGCCTGCGCGGGATGCTGGCGACGGTCACCTCGGCGGCGCGGAGAGCTTGCGCCCCGAAGTGGATCACGTACGCGGCGACGAGCAAGTGCAGCGTCTGGTAGGCGGTCGCGATGGGGCCCGGGGCGCCGAGGGTCCAGAAGGTCAGGGCCAGCGCGATGACCAGCCCGGGTAGGGCGAAGCCGGCCACGATCACCGCGTTGACGGCCTGCCCGGCGCGGCTGCGGTGGCGGACGGTGAGGTAGGCGACCGGGGCGACGACCGCCACAGCGATCGCGGCGGTGGCGAGGCTGATCCCGACCGTGTTGAGCGCCGGCCGGAGCAGCTGCCCGGGATCGGTGACCACCGCCCCGGCGCGTGCCGCGCCCCGCGCCAGACCACGGACCGACCAGAACGCCAGCACCCCGACCGGTGCGATCAGCGCGGCGAACAGCAGAGCGGCCAGACCTCCGGTCGCGACCGGACGCCACGCCCCGAGGGAGATCTGCAGGCCTCGGGTGGCGCGGACCCCTTCGACCTGACGCACGCCGCCGGTGACCATCCGCTCGAGCACCACGACCGCGACGGCCAGCGCCCCGAGCTCCAGGCTCAGCGCCAGCGCCGTCGGGGGATCGAGGACGCTGACGAAGATCACCCGGGTGAGGGTGTCGTAGCGCAGCAGCTCGACCGCACCCCAGTCGCTGATCGCGTACAGGAACGTCAGCAGCGCCCCGGCCAGGATGGCGCCGCGGATCTGTGGCAGGACCACCGACGCGAAGACCCGCGTGGGCGGGCGCCCCAGCAGCCGGGCGGCTTCCTCCAGCGACGGCGGGAGCTGCTGCAGGCGTGCGGCGACCGGAAGGAAGACGTAGGGGTAGGTCAACAGTGTCAGGACGAGGAAGGCGCCACCGAAGCCGCGCAGGCCACCGGGGACCCGCACACCGATCAGCCGCTCGGCCAGGCCTCCCGGCGCGAACGCCGCGATCAACGCGAACGCCCCGATGAACGAGGGGATCACCAGAGGAACCGGTAGCAGGATGCGCCACAGGCGCCGGGCGGGCACGTCCGTGCGGGTCACCAGCCACGCGCCCCCGGTCCCCACCGTCGC
>JALYHG010000080.1 GCA_030776725.1 Actinomycetota bacterium | reverse complement strand
GACGGTCAACGCAGAACCGAGTAACGCCGCCGCCGAGAAGAGCAGGCTCAACCGCATGCGTTGCACGCTAGCGCGGCACCAACCGGCTGAGAAGGTCCCGCGGTCTGTCCGGCCGCGTAACGACCGCACGTCCGCCGGGTCGGTCAGCCCGCAGTGGGCCGACGGTCGGGGCCGAGTTCGCCGACCAGGGCCGCCGTGGCCACGACCAGCAGGGCGGCGCCGAACAGGATCTCGACCAGGATCCGCTGCGCCCGGTCGATCGGGACCGACGCCAGCGGCGCGGAGGTGCCCGTGTTGGGGGGAGCCAGGGCCGGGTTCGGCGAGGTGAAGGCGGCCAGGTCCGCCTCGGCCACCTGCATCTGCGCGCGATCGAGTCGGAGACCGGTCAGCGACGTCATGCCGATCGGCACGCTCGAAGCCTGGCGGACGGGCGCCGGGGCGGTCTCCGCGCCGAGATCGGTGATCGGTCCGGTGACCGGCCCGCCGGTCGCCTGGGTGGCATCACCGTCGGCTGGAGCCGGCGACGGCGGGGTCGGTGCTGTCGCCTCGCGTGCCATCGCGGTCACCGTGCGAACGGCGCTCCCGACCGGAGCCAGGGCGTCGTGCTGATCAGCGCGATCAGCGACCTGGTCGGCCGCCTCGAGGATCGTGTCGACCGCTTGCCGCGGGGCGGCGGTCGTGGCGGTGGGGTCAACCGCGTCGGCCGGTGCCTGCACGGCGGGCTCGATGGCCTCCGTCTGGGGGGCGGACGGACCAACCGGCGACTGGGGCGGTGGCGCTTCGTCGGCTCCGACGGGGCCGGCGAGGAGCACAGCGACGGCCAGGACGCTGACCACGGTCGTCGCGGTCCGGCGGATCGAGGCCGACATCTCGTCTCCTGCGGCCGTGCATGGCGGGTGCAGCCGACAGCCTACACCGGCGCATGGCCGTGTGACCAGTGGCTGCTGCGGACCGGGCCGATACCGCGATCGGGTCGGCGGTCCGTCCGATCGGGTGGCGCCGGCTGGTCGACACGGCGCAGACCACGCATCATGCCACGGCACCTATCTGGAGGATGACCGTGACGACCCGGACCTACAGCGTCCCCGCGATCTCGTGTGACCACTGCAAACGCGCGATCGAGGGAGAAGTGACCAAGCTCGGCGGCGTCGACCTCGTCGACGTGGACGTCCAGCGTCGCGAGGTCCGCGTCCGCGGCGACGTCTCCGACGACGCCGTCCGCGCCGCCATCGATCAGGCCGGCTACGACGTCGAAGCGGTGCTGTGACGAACGGTCAGAGGAACCGGGCGAGGTAGTAGCGCTTCCGACCCACGCGCAGCACGAGCGTCGTGGCGCTGGCCAGATCCCCGCGCGCGATGCGCCGAGCGGGGTCGTCGACGCGGACGTTGTTCAGCGATACCCCACCCTGCTCGACCAGGCGGCGGGCCTGGCTGTTGGACGACGCCGCACCCACCTCGACCATCAGCTCGAGCATCCCCATGCCGTCGTCGAGCCGACCGCGCGGTAGCTCGACGGACGGCGCCGCGTCGAAGGCGTCGGACAGCACCCGGTCGTCGAGCCCAGCGAACGGCTCGTGGCCGAACAGGATCTCGCTGGCGCGTTCCGCCTCGGCCAGCTCCGCGTCGCCGTGCAGCAACCGGGTGGTCTCCTGCGCCAGGCGCCGGTGAGCGATCCGCGCCGCGGGTTCGGCGGCGTGGTCACGGGCGAGCTCGTCGATCTGCTCATCGGGTAGGAAGGTGAACAGGCGCAGGAACCGCACGACGTCGTCGTCGTGGGTGTTCAGCCACCACTGGTAGTAGGCGTAGGGAGATGTCAGGTCCGCCGCCAGCCACGGTGCGTTCCCAGCGGACTTGGAGAACTTCTGCCCGCCTGAGCCTTCGATCAGCGGCCACACGATCCCGAACGCCTCCGCGCCGTGCAGTCGGCGGGTCAGGTCGATGCCGGCCACGATGTTGCCCCACTGGTCGGAGCCACCGCCCTGCAGACGGCACCCGTAGGTGGCGTACAGGTGGGCGAAGTCGTACGCCTGTAGCAGCTGGTAGCTGAACTCCGTGTACGAGATGCCTTGTTCGCGTGACTCCAGCCGGCGCTTGACGGACTCCCGGGCGATCATCTGGTTCACCGAGAAGTGCTTCCCGACGTCACGGAGGAACGCCAGGTACGTGACGCTCCCGAGCCACTCGTGGTTGTCCAGGAGCAGGCCACGCTCGGGGCTGGACAGGTCCAAGAAGCGCGACAGCTGCCCCTGGATGGTGCTGAGGTTCGCGGCGATGACCTCGTCGTCGAGGAGTTCCCGCTCGGTGTCACGGCCGGACGGGTCGCCGATCCGGCCGGTGGCACCTCCGGCGATCGCCACGGGGCGGTGACCCAGCCGCTGCAGCCACGCCATCGCCATGATCCCCACCAGGTTGCCGACGTGCAACGACGGGGCGGTGGGGTCGAAGCCGACGTAGAAGGTGACCTCTTCGGAGGCGAGCAGGTCGCGGACGGCGTCCTCATCGGTGACGTCGTGGACGTAGCCGCGGGCTTCGAGGACGTCGAACGCGTTCGTCTGGGTCATCGCCCGGGACGCTACCGGCCGCCTGGCTCGTCGCCGGCCACGTCCCAGTACTGTCACGCACGGGACCCAGGCGAGGAGTCGTGGTGAGTCCACTGGAGCGGCGCCGCGACGACGAGGACGAGCCGGGCGGCGTCGACAGCGGCCCGGTTGTGGAGACCGAACCCCGCGTGTGCGTGGTGTGTCGTCAGGAACTGCCCGCGTGGGTCAGGCGCTGCCCCGATGACGGAGCGCGGACGGTGCCGCGCACGGAGCTGCCCGCCGCGGAGGAACCGGCCCTGCAGCGGCTGCTGCGTGAACTCGACGAGGAGGGTGACGCCTCCCCCGGGTAGGACGGCGGCGTCCGTGGCGAGAGAACGGCCACATCGCCGACGTTCGCAACGCCGGAAGGTCGCGACCGCAGCATGCCGCGCCGGCCGTACCATCGCGGGATGAGGTGTTCCTCGTGCGGTGACGAGTACGTCGCGGGGCTGGCGGTTTGCCCGGCCTGCGACGCCGCGCTCGTCCCCGAGGGCGCGCCGCTGCGCCCGACCGGCGCTCCGGTGGGCCGCTTCCACCCCACGGTGGCTCGCCACGTCGCCCAGCTCGCCACCCGTCGGGGGCTCGACGCGCGTGTCCGGCCCCACGACCACGGCGACGTCGTCCTGGTCGACGCCGCCGGCCGCGACGCGTTGCGTGCCGAACTGGCGATGGACTGGGCGGCGGTCGTGGGCAGCCTCGACGACGACGAGCGCGACGCCGTGCAGGCGCTCGGCGGGACCCTCCCGGGTTGGTTCGACGCGCCGAACGGGGCGTGGGTGGACCGCGACGGACGGCTACGGGTGGCCGACAGCACCGAGGACGAGGCCGCCGACGACGAGGGGCGGTACGTGGGGCCCGGTCTGGTGACCATCGGCCTGCTGCTAGGCCTCTTCGCCTGGTACGTGGGCGACGGCGAGCTGCGGTTCCTTGCGGCTGTGCTGGCCGCCGCCCTGGTCCTGGTCGGGGTGTTCACGCCCCGCTGATCGACCCAGCGCAACGGTCACCAGCCACCCGACCGTCGCCCAGCGAACGACCGCCATGCCCTGTGCGGCACGCAGCAACCCTGCGAACCGCGGTTCGGCTCCCAGCGCCATCCACGGGCCGTACAGCAACCACACCCCCGCGTTGCTCGCCTCGACGGCGAGGACCGGCGTCCACGACACGGTCGACAGCACGGCGACGGGCAGCAGCCACAACACGAACTGTGGCGAGAAGACCTTGCTCGTGAACAGGAACAGAGCGACCAGTGCGAGTGCGGCGTCGCCGGGATCGACGTTGCCGCGTTCCAGACGCCAGCTGATGTACGCCGTGCCCACCAACAGCAGCGTCAGCGACACCACCGTGGCCAGCGTCGTGAACCCCCCGCCCCAGAAACGGCCGGGGAGCAGCTCCGCCCCCACAGATCCCAGCGCCGACACGGCGGAATCGAGGTTGGCGCCGCGTTCGAGGTGGAACGCGAGTGATCGAGCCCACGCCGTGGGGCTGACCACCACCGCGGGGAGCTGCGCCAACGCCCACACGCCGGCCGCCACCGCAGCGGGTCGCAAGGCCAGGCGGCGGCGCCGGTCCCGCGGCGCCCACGGACCGACGAGCAGCGTCACGACCAGCAACGCCGGCCACCACTTGACCGCTGCACCCAGCCCGAACCACACCGCCGCGTGCATCGGGCGTCGCCGTGCCGCGGCCGCCAGCCCGGCAGCCACCAGCACGACCGCCCACAGGTCCCAGTTCTGCATGCCGAACAGCACCAGCCCTGGCGACAGCGCGAAACCCAGGAGCCGCCAGCGCGATCGCGGTCGCCCTGTCCTGGCGAGGTCGGTCAGGGCGCGTTCGAGCTGCCACAGGGTCGCGACCGCCGCTGCGGCGAACGTCACCGCGTGCAGGTTGAAGAACGCGGCGCGGGAGTCGGTGGCGAGCGCGATCAGCCACGCGGGGAACGCCAGCCCCGGGGGGTACTCGAACGTGTAGTCCACGGGGTAGCCCGGCGGCACGCCGGCGTAGGGGAGCGCGTCCACATCGAACCCGCGGTACCCCCACAGCACCCGCACGTCCGAGTAGCAGTAGCGGGTGACGCCCCAGAACCCCGGCTCCCCGTCGAGGCACACGGCCTTCCCGCCGTAGGCGAGCAGCAGCGTGCCGCCGAGCACGGCTAGCGACACCCACAAGGCGGCGCGGTCGCGACCAGGCACGGCGATCACGGCGGCCACCGTAGCGGGGCGCTCGCCGGCGACGGCGACCGGTTCAGCGCGGTTATCCTCGGCCGGATGGCCGTCGATGCCGAACCGTCCGAGCGCTCCCCGCGAACCCGCCCGTCCGACGCGCGCGCGACCTGGACCGGGCGGTTGGCGGCATTCGCCGCACCGCTCGCGCGGCTGCCGACCGCGTGGCGGCGGGCGGTCATCGCCATCCTCGCGCTGCGTGCCGTGTTGGCCCTGTTCGGCTTCGCCTTCGGCGGTCTCCTCGAAGGCAACGACGCGGTCGACGTCGAGCCGATGTACGGCACGGGGTTCCGGGGCTGGGCAGGAGCCTCCGCAGAGGAGCAGGGGACCGGGCTGCTCGGCGCGAGCCTCGAGCGCTTCGACGCGTTGTGGTACCTGGCGATCGCCCGTGACGGTTATCCGTTGCCGCTACGCGTGGACCAGGCACCGTCGGCGGCGGCGTTCTTCCCCGGCTTCCCGATGGTGGTTGCGGTACTGGGACGGCTGCTAGCCAGCCGCTTCTACCTGGCGGGCAGCCTGGCCGCGGTGGCCTTCGCCGTGGCGGCCCTGGCGGGGGTGCACCGCCTGATCGAGGAGGAGACCGGCGACGAGCGGCTCGCGGGGCGGAGCCTCGTCGCGTTGGCGGTCTTCCCGGCAGCGTTCTTCCTCGTCGCGCCGTTCAGCGAAGCTATGTTCCTGGCCGCCTCGGCGTGGGCGCTCGTGTGGTCGCGACGTGGCCGTTGGGGATGGGCGGCGGCCCTCGCGACCACCGCGAGCATCACCCGCAACGTCGGGGTTCTGCTGATCCTGCCGATGGTGTTGGAGGCGTGGCGCCAGCACCGCGCAGGTCGCCGTCTCGGCATCCGGGCGTGGGCGGCGGCCGTGGCCGGCGCCCCGGCCGGCCTGGCGGCGGTCGCAGCGTTCGCTCTGATCCGGTACGGCACGCCCTTCGCGCCGGTGCAAGCGCAGGTGGGGTGGGAGCGCCAGTGGACGCTCCCGACCGTCTCCCTGGCCGACTCCTGGCGGTTCGGCACACAGTTCGCCGGCCAGTACCCGGCCGGATACCACTCCGTGGACCTGATCGTCTTCATCGCGGTGGCGCTGGCGGTCGTGTGGCTCCTCGTCCGCACACCGCTGCCCTACGGCGTGTACGCGGCAGCGCACGTGTTGGTGTGGCTGACCTACCCCTTCCCAGGGCGGCCACTGATGTCGGCCTACCGGTTCGCCCTGGCGATCGCCCCGCTCCCGTGGGCGTTCGGTGCGTGGACCCGGTCGTCCTGGGTCGGTGTGGTATGGCGGGCGTCGTCGAGCGCCCTACTCGGCGTGATGTTCCTGCTGTTCATCCACTGGTACTTCGTCTTCTGACCCGCATGACCGGGGAGTGCTCTCCGGCGCGGACTGCCGATCCGGCACGTGAGGATGCATCGCCAAGTGGGTCACCTGCGGCGAACCCCGCCACCGTGCCGTGACGGCGACAGGTCAGGTTCATCTGTACCTGAGCCGGAGGACGAGGAGGCTCGAACCGGCGAGGGTGGTGCGAACGGACTGTGACCGGGCGTCCCGCGAGGGAGTCGGCCGGGACGGATCGGGGGACTACGCTCCGGCTCAAGACCCCCGATCCGGGACCGTCGCACCGCCACCGCATCCGAGGAGCCGGAGCATGGCTGAGCAGCCGCCACAGTGGGCACGCCGCGACGTCGCCGCCTCGGAGGGTCGAGCGATGGCCGAACATGCCGTCGAGACCCACCCTGTGGAAAGCCGGGTGAAGTTCCTCGGACACGCCCTGCACCAGCAGCTGATCCCGTTCCCCTTCGGCCTGCTCGCGACCGCCGTCATCTTCGACATCCTCTACCTGGTCACCGGCGCCGATGACCTGGCCACCGTCGCGTACTGGTTGATCGCGGCCGGCATCATCGGCGGCGTGGCGGCCGCGCTGCCCGGGTTCGTGGACTGGCTCGGCATCCCCAGCGGGACGCGGGCCAAGAAGGTCGGTCTCCTCCACGGCTCCGGGAACGCGGTCCTGCTCGTCCTGTTCGCGACCAGCTGGGTGCTGCGGCGTGAGGCGCCCGAGTCACCCGACGCGATCGCCTACGTTGCGTCCTTCGCCGGTTTCGTCCTGGCCCTGTTCACCGGGTGGCTGGGGGGCGAGCTGGTCGACCGGCACGCCGTGGGGATCGACGAAGGCGCCCACGCAGACGCTCCCCACTCACTGTCGGGTCGCCCCGCCCACCAGGACCAGGCGCCTCAGGTCCGGCGGTGAGCGACGCTCC
>JALYHG010000079.1 GCA_030776725.1 Actinomycetota bacterium | reverse complement strand
AAGTTCGGCGTGGAGGTGGAACAGTCTCCGCCGAAGATCGCCTACCGCGAGACGCTCAAGAGCCGCGCGCAGGGGCTCGGACGCCACGTCAAGCAGACCGGTGGGCACGGCCAGTACGGCGTGGCACACGTCGAGGTGGAACCGCTGCCGCGCGGTGCGGGGTTCGTGTTCGAGGACGCCATCGTGGGCGGGGTGATCCCCAACCAGTTCATCGCCTCGGTCGAGAAGGGGGTGCTCGAGGCGATGCAGCGGGGCGTGCTCGCCGGCTACCCCGTCGTGGACGTCAAGGTGCGCCTGTTCGACGGCAAGCACCACTCGGTTGACTCGTCGGACATGGCGTTCCAGATGGCCGGGATCCTCGCGTTCAAGGACGCCGCCGAGAAGGCGGGCGTGAAGCTCCTCGAGCCGGTGCTCGAAGTGGACGTCTCGATCCCCGATGACCTGACCGGCGACGTGATGGGCGACCTGTCGGCGCGTCGAGGACGCATCCAGGGCACGGACCCGGCCGGGCCGGCACGGCAGATGGTGCACGCGCTGGTGCCCGAGGCCGAGATGCTGACGTACGTGGCGGAGCTGCGGGCGCTCACGTCCGGGCGGGGCACGGTGGCGATGCGCTACCACCACCACCAGGAGGTCCCCGACCACATCGCGCAGAAGATCGCCGCGCAGGCCGACAGCGAACGCCAGGCCTGACGCCGAGCGGCGCCGGGATCAGCCGAAGGCGGGCGCCAGCTCGTCGTACATCTCGGTCAGCGCCCGCGGCAGGATCCGGGTCGCCCCGATCACCGACACGAAGTTGGTGTCGCCGAGCCAGCGCGGGACCGCGTGCAGGTGGACGTGATCGCTGATGCCCGCCCCGGCAGCGGCTCCCAGGTTCATGCCGAGGTTGACGCCCTCGGCGTCGAGTCGATCCTTGACCACGGCGACGCAGCGCCGCCCGAGCTCCCACAGCTCCGCGGCGGTGGGCTCATCGAGGTCCTCCAGGTCGGCGGTGTGGGCGAACGGAACGACCATCAGGTGACCGGGGTTGTAGGGGTAGGCGTTGAAGATCACGTAGCACCGCTCCCCGCGGTGCAAGATCAGGCTCTCGCGGTCTCGGTCGGGACCACGGCCGGGCAGGACGCAGAACGGGCAGCCGTCGACCCGGTCACCACCGGCGATGTACCCGAAGCGCCACGGCGCCCACAGCCGCTGGATCCCGTCCACGGGCGGGGGCTGACCGGCCTCCGGGGTGCGCACCACCCGACCCCACATCGGGGCGTCCTCGACCTCGGGCACGGCTTCGAGGTCGTCGCCGACCGAGCCGTGGGGGTCGACGTCGGCCACCGTCAGCCCCCCGACGGGGCGCCGGCGCGACGCTCGCGCACCTCGGCGGTCAGCTCGGTGACCCACTCGGCGAGCCCGACGCGCGCGCGCTGATCGCCCTGGTAGGGGCGGACTGACACCGTGCGTGCTTCCTCCTCGCGGCCCCCGACCACCGCCAGGTACGGGATCTTGTCGATCTGGCCCTTGCGGATCTTGTTGCCGAGCGTGTCGTCGGAGTCGTCGACCTCGACCCGCATGCCAGCGTCGCGGACGGCGTCGGCGACCGCGTGGGCGTACCCGACGAAGTCGGCCGCCACCGGGATGACCGCCACCTGGACCGGCGCGAGCCACAGCGGGAACGCCCCGTTGAACGACTCGAGCATCACGGCGAAGAACCGCTCGACCGAACCGAACAGCGCCCGGTGGATCATGAACGGCCGGTGGTGCTGGCCGTCCTCACCGACGTAGGTCACGTCGAACCGCTCGGGGAGGTTGAAGTCCACCTGGATGGTGGTGAGCTGCCACTCGCGACCGATCGCGTCACGGGCATGCATGTCGATCTTCGGCCCGTAGAAAGCGCCCTCTCCTGCGTCGATCTGGTACTCGAGCCCGGCGCGCTGCACCGCATCGACCAGCGCCTTCTCGGCCACGTCCCAGTCCTCGTCGCGGCCGATCGCCTTCTCGGGCCTCGTCGACACCGCCACCCGTGAGGGGCGGCCGAAGCCGAAATCGCGGTAGAGGTCGAGGGTGAAGCGGATCACCGCGACGACCTCGTCGACCACCTGGTCGCGAGTGCAGAAGATGTGCGAGTCGTCCTGGGTGAAACCGCGGGCGCGGAGCATCGCGTTCACGACACCGGACTTCTCGAAGCGGTAGACCGTCCCGAGCTCCGCGAGCCGCAGCGGGAGCTCCCGGTAGGAACGAACCTTCGACTGGTACGCCAGGATGTGGAACGGACAGTTCATCGGCTTGGCGTAGTACTCGAGGTTCTCGAGCTGCATCGCCGGGAACATGTTCTCGCGGTAGTAGTCCAGGTGGCCGGAGGTCTCCCACAGCATCCCCTTGGCGAGGTGCGGTGTGTACACCGGCTGGTAGCCGCGGCGAAGGTGCTCGTCGCGGGCCCAGTCCTCCATCTGTTTGCGGACGATCGCCCCCTTCGGGAGCCAGATGGCCATGCCAGGGCCGAGCTCCTCGGCGAAGTGCACCAGCTCCAGCTGCGGCCCGAGCTTGCGGTGGTCGCGTTCGCGCGCCTCCTCCAGGCGGCGCAGGTGCTCGTCGAGGGCTCTCCGCGACTCCCACGCGGTGCCGTAGATGCGTTGCAGCATCGGTCGTGACTCGTCGCCACGCCAGTACGCCCCGGCGGTGCGTAGCAGCTTGAACGCCGGCACCCAGCCGCTGTTGGGTAGGTGCGGTCCACGACACAGGTCGGCCCAGCGCTCCTTGACCTCACCGTCTTCTTCGACGACGTTGCGGTAGACGGTGACGGTGTCGCCGGTCTGGCCGTGGCCGGCGTGATCCACCTGCCGCCCGTCCTCGGTGACGACCTCGACCTCCGATGGGTCGAGTCGCTCGATGATCTCGCGCTTGTACGGCTGGTCGGCGAACAGCTGCAGCGCCTCGTCGCGGGGCAGCTCGTCGCGTTCGAAGCGTTGCTTCTCGCGGACCAGGTCACGCATCCGCTCCTCGATGCGCTCGAGATCGTCCGGTGTGAACGGCTGGTCGACCTCGAAGTCGTAGTAGAAGCCGTCCTCGACCGGCGGGCCGATCGCGAACTTGGCGTGGGGGTACAGCTGCGTGACCGCTTGAGCCATCAAGTGGGCGACGGAGTGGCGCAAGATCGCACGGCCGCGGTCGGTGTCGACCTGGACGGGCTCCACCTGCGCGTCGTCGGGGACGGGCCGGTCGAGATCCCACTCCTGGGGCGGGCCGGAGCCGGCGGTGACCAGAGCGGCGACCACCCGCCCCTGGAGCTGACCGCGCTGGGCCAGGCGCTCTCGGGCGGTGGGTCGGCCGTCTGCGCTCACGTGGCACCTCCTCTCGGGCATCGAGGGTAACCGCGGCGGCTGTGCAGGCCGTCGCCGACCGGCGGCTGACCCCTGCCAGCGGTGACGCGACGAGCGAGCCGGTGGGGTGGCGACACGCCGGGTGGACACGACGCGTGGCGACCATGCGAGCGGCCCCGAGACGTTGGTGGCCCCCGCGTCGGCGGGGGCCGGGTGGGCGCGGCTGGGATCGAACCAGCGGCCTCTCGCGTGTGAGGCGAGCGCTCATCCCACTGAGCTACGCGCCCGGAACCGTTGAGGCTACCCCATGGTGGCGCCGACGACGACGCTCGACGATCAACCGTCGGGCGGGAGGTGGACCTCAGCGAGCTGGCGGCTGCCGGGTGCGGTGGGGCGCTGGCTGGCCGACTCGACGGTGACCACGACCGCGTCGGCGTCCGCGATCCGTATCGCGAACGGGACGGCGCCGTCGTGCGGGGCGCGGCCCACGTCCACCACGCTGGCACGGCCGTCGTCGACCCGCCAGAGCACCACCACCTCGTCTTCACCGAGCTCAGGGACGGCTTCCAGGCTGACCGCCAGGTGGGTGTCGGACACCGCCGCCGCACCGGTCACACCAGCCGATGCGCGCACGTCGAGCGGTTCACCCGACGCCAGGATGGACAGGACCTCGGCCTGACGCTCCACCACCGCGGCGTAGTCACCGGTGACGCGGCGCAGGTGGTAGTTCCAGAACAGGACCGCCAGCACGACGATCGTGGCCAGGACGGCACCGACGCGGAGCGCCGGCCGCGACCAACGTTCCCACCACGAGCGGTCGTCTTCGTCGTCGTGATCGACGCGCCGAACGGTCTCGGTCGCGACGGCGGCGCGGCGACGCTCCTGGCGCTCGGTGGCTGCCAGCTCGGCTGCCAGGTCACGTAGCTCCGCGACGCGTAACCGGCAGTCGCGACAGCTGAGCAGGTGTGCACGGAACTCCGCGGAGTCCTGCGGATCGAGGCCGCCCAGGACGTGAGCGAGGGCGAGGTCCTCGTACCGCTGGTGGGACTCCGCCATGACTTCCAGGATAACCGCGGGTCTGACGCGCCGGCTCTCCGAACGGCCTAGACCCCCGCGGTAGGCCGGCGCGATGCGCACTGGGAACACGCCGCCGACCACGGATCGACGTGACCGTCGTACGCTCGTCGGAGGTCGACGCTTCTAGGAGCCGACGTGCGGATCGTCAGGTGGATCTTCCTCGTGGTGGTGGTCCTCGCCGTGCTGGTCGAGCTGGCCGTCCCGCGCTTCGCCGCCGCCAGGATCGAGGCCGGCGTCCGCGAGCGGGTCCGCGACGCAGCGGGCATCGACGCCCGTCTGGGCGACTTCCCGGTCGTGACCCGTTACCTGTTCACCGGGGAGGTCGACGAGGTGCGCGTGGTCCTGCGGGAGGTCGTCCGCCAGGATGTGCCCTTCGCCCGGGTCCGCTTCGACCTGGACGGTGTGTCGCTGGACCGCGCTGCGCTGCTCCGTGGCGAGGTCGAGGTGACCGATATGGACACCGGGCGCGTGACCGCACAGATCGACACCGCGCAGCTCGGCCCCGCCGGTGAGCAGCTCCCCGACCGGGTGGACGTGGCCGGACGCCAACTCCGCCTGGGGGAGGCGGTCCGTGTGGCGATCCCCGACGAGCTGGTGCCGTGCCAACCCCGCGCGGAAGTCGAGCCTGGACGGGTGGTCCTCACCTGCACGCTCGACCAGGTGCCGTCGATCTTGGTCCGCGCGGTTGGCTGACGGCGTCGGTGGTCGCAGCCGCCGTTCGCGCGTGGCGTCGCGTTGCGACCTTGGGGGCGTCAGGTGTCGTTGACGGCATCGTCGTGGCGTGGGGGTGCGTGCGGGAAGTCGGGCGGGTCCCACACCCAAGGTCGCCGCTGCCACGGCCGGCGCCACCGCAGGAACACGGTCAGGGCGCCGATCGCAGCCAGCGCGGCGTACTGCGAGCCGGTCAGCCCCAGCAGGCGCCGGTCCTGACGCAGGAAGTCCGAGACGAAGCGCGCGGCGGCGTACCAGTACACGAAGACCGTGATGAAGAAGCCGTTCCAGCGCGGCTTGCGCTCCAGCCACAGCAGGAGAGCCAACAGCAGCCCGGCCTGGACGAGGTCGTAGAGAGCCGTCTGGTGCACCGCCACGTCGAAGCAGCCCTGGGTCTGCCCGGCGTACGGCGGCCCGGCCCGTGGGGGCACGGGGTCGCCCAAGGCCCGTAGCGTGTTGGTGGCCCGATCCCAGTAGTTCCCGGTGCACCGCCACGCCAGTGGCCACCCGCCCGCCGGGTCACCGAGGTGGTCGCCGATCGCCAGGTCCCCCAACCGCCCGATCGCGATCCCGGCCGCGAGCCCCGGGGCGGCTGAGTCCATCAGCAGGTCGAAGCGGTAGCCGCGGCGACGCACCAGCGGGAGGGCAGCCAGGATCGCGCCGGCGAGTCCGCCCAGGAGCGTGAGGCCGCCTTCCCACACGCGCAGGATCGCGATCGGATCCCGGGCGTACTGGTCGAAGTGGGTCAGGACGTAGAAGGCGCGCGCACCGATCACCGCACCGATCAGCGCACGGACCAGCAGATCGTTGACCGCGGCGGGGATGTCGTGCACGTAGACGTCGGCGATCCCCCGCCGCTCCGTGCGGCGCAGCAGCAGGACGGCCCCGATCAGGAACCCCGCGGCGGTCCCGATGCCGTGCGGGGAGACGGCGACGTCTCCTGCGATCGGGATGCGCTCGAGGATCGGCCAGGTCAGCTCGGCCACGAGGACCACGGCCAGCGTCAGCACCTGCCCGGCAAGTACCGACGCGGGTCGACCGGGCTGCCGTTCACGCGCGTCTCGAAGTGCAGGTGCGAGCCGGTCGAGTGCCCGGTGCTCCCGACGCTCCCGATGCGCTGTCCCTGGCCGACCCGCTGGCCGTCCGCCACGGCGAAGGCGCTCTGGTGGGCGTAGGCGGTGACGACCCCGTCGCCGTGCGCGATCAACGTCAGGCGCCCGTACCCGCCCTGCCAACCGACGAAGATGACCTGCCCGGCCTTGGCAGCGAAGATCGGTTCGCCGGTGTTGCCGTCGATGTCGATCCCGGTGTGCATCCGTCCCCAGCGGCGGCCGAACCCGGACGTGACCCGGTCGCAGCGTGGCCACGCGTACCCCCCGACGCCCACCGCGGCCGGGACGGCCGCTCGCGGGGAGCGGGTTGACGCGGCGGAGGCGGCGGAGGCGGCGGAGGCGGCGGACCGCGCGGCGCGGGCGGCCGCCTCCTTCCGGCGGATCAGCTGCTCGACGCGCCGCGACTCTGCCTCCAGGTCCTCGCGCTGCTCCTCGAGCTCAGCGACGTTGGAGCGGGCCGCAGCGGCCTGGAGGGCGCGGTCTCGGCGTAGTTCGGCGACCCGTGCCAGCAGCCGCTCCTGTTCGACCTTCATCGCAGCCAGGTGGTCGCGTTCGGCAGCCAGGCGGACGCGCTCTGCATCGGTGGCCGTCCGGGTGGCGACGAGGCCTTCGAGGGCGGCGCGGTCCGACGACGACAGCGCCTGGACGTACGCCCCGCGATCGAGGGCCTCGCCCAGCGAGCCGGCCGTCAGTACCGCCTCGAAGGGCAGGCCGGCGCCCCGCTTGTAGAGGGTCGCTGCGCGGCTGGCGAACGCGTCGCGCTGGGCGGCCATCTGGTCCTGTAGCTCAGCGACCCTCGCGGCCGCCTCGTCCACCGCGAGCTGCTGGCGGTCCAGGGCAGCGGCCGCCTCGTTGACGGCATCCTCGAGGAGCGACAAGCGGGCGTCGGCGTCGTGGAGCGCCTGCTCCGCGTCGCGCTGCTCGGCGCGGGCGCTGCTCAGCTGTGCTTCGACCGCGGCCACCTTCCGGCGGGCGTCATCCAGGGCCCGCTGGTCGTGGCCGGTGCCGTGGGCAGAGGCCACCGACGGGGCGAGGGCGACGACGAGGCTGGCGACCGCTGCGGCGGCGAACGCCTGGACGCGACGGGCAGCCGTCAACCGCTTGCTCCTCGCGGTGGGTGCAGAGCGCCGCCATCCCGCGGCGCTGGTCGGCCGGCGACCCTAGCAAGCGCGCCCGCCGGCGTGGAGCACGGCGGTGCGCACGCATCGCTTGGTCGGTCGGACGTGGGCGCGCCCAGCGGCACTGCCGTACCCCGCGCACCGTGGTCGAGGTGTCAGCAGGAGGGCTGGATGCAGTTCGACGAGTTCATCGCGACGGTGCAGGAACAGGGTGTGTTCGACCGCGCCCAGGCGGTGACGGCGACGCGGGCGACCCTCCAGACGCTCGCCGAGCGGATCACGGGGGGAGAAGCCACCGACCTGGCCAGCGAGCTCCCGCAGGAGATCGCCGCGTTCGTCCACGAGACGGCGGGGCGCGACCACCGCGAGGCGGAGATCTTCGACGCCGACGAGTTCTGCCGGCGGGTGGCGTCCCGGGAAGGCGACGAGGTCGATCTCGACACCGCCGGCCAGCACGCCGCGGCGGTGATGGCAGCGGTGCGGGCCGCGATCAGCGACGGGGAGTTCTCCGACGTGCTCGGGCAGCTGCCGCCGGACATCCGCGGGGTCGTGAGCTAACCAGCCCGGTGCGGCCGGGCAGCGCGAACATCCCGATCCGCGCTGGCTCTCTGTTATCCTCCGCGGATCGGGCGGGAACATCTGCGCATCGTCGTGGGTTGTGTGCGCTCGGACGTCGCGCGATGTGGTGCGGCTTCCCCCGCCGACACGGGATCGCGCATGAGCACCACGCACCACCCTCCTCGACCGGGCACGGAGGTCGCGGCGTCGGACGACGACGCGATCCCGTCCCCGCCGTTCGCCCGCCGCCGCGCCATGGCCGCCGCGGCGGTGATGGCGGTGGTCGTGATCGCGTTCCTCGGAGCGCTCCGGCTGGTTCACCGCGGGGAGGTCCTCCCCGGCGTCGTGGTCGACGGCGTCGAGGTCGGCAGCCTGGGCCGCGAGGATGCCCGGACGGCGCTGATGGAGCTCGTCTCCGCCCGTCAGACCGACCCGGTCACCTTCACCCTCGAGGGCCGTGAGTTCACCTACGTCCCGGGTACCGAGGGGTACGGGGCTGACCTGGCCGCAGCGGTCGACCGGGCGATGGCGCCGGGGCGTGACCGCAACGTGCTCGCCGACAGCTGGGCGCACGTGGCGGCCCTGTGGGGCCGCCGGATCGAGGTCAGCCTCGTCGACCGTTCCAACGAGGAACGTGCCCGCGCGTTCGTCACCGACGTGACCGACCAGGCCGACCGGGAACCGTTCGTCGGCCGGGTCACCGCCGACCCCGACACCCTCGTTGTGACCACCGAGCCGCCCGCCGACGGCATCCGCGTCCGGCAGGAACAGGCACTGGATCAGCTGCTGGCGGCGATCCGAGTGGCCGGGCCTCAGACGATGCCCCTGCCGGTCGAGGTCCTGCCGGTGGACATCACCCCCGAGCAGGTCGACCGTGTCGCCGCGCAGGCGCGGCATGCGCTCGACGAGACGCTGACGCTGACGGCCCACGGGAGCACGGTGGTGGCGCTGCGTCCCAGCGAGATCGCACCGCTGATCGCGACGGCCGTCAACGAGTCCGGCGAGTTCGTCCTTCAGGTGCCGGTCGACGCGGTGCGTTCGGCGTTCGCGCCCCACCTCGACCGGCTCAACGTCGCGCCCCGCTCGGCGACGTTCGAGGTCGTCAGCGGCCTGGTGACGTTCGACGACAAGGACGACGCGACCTGGGAGCCCAAGCCGGCGGACCTCCGCCTCGTCCCCAGCGCGGACGGCGTCGAGTTCGACCCCGAGCGCACCGCCCGGCAGCTCACCGAGCTGGTGACGACCGGAACCCGCCGAGCCGCCCTGGACCTGGTCGTCGTCGAGCCGGACCTGACCACGGAACAGGCCAGGGGGCTCGGCGTCACCAAGCTGATCGGGACGTTCACCACCTACCACGAGTGCTGCAAGAACCGCGTCCGTAACATCCAGCGGATGGCCGATCTGGTCCGCGGGACGGTCGTGCGGCCGGGCGAGAGCTTCTCGATCAACGCCCACGTCGGGGAACGCACCGTCGCGAAGGGGTTCGCGGCCGACGGCACGATCGTGGGCGGCGAGTACGTCAACGAGGTCGGCGGTGGGGTGTCACAGTTCGCCACGACCGCGTACAACGCGGCGTTCTTCGCCGGGATCGACATCGCCGAGCACAAGGCCCACAGCTACTACATCTCGCGGTACCCGATGGGCCGCGAGGCGACCCTGTACTACCCGGGGGTCGACCTGAAGCTGCGCAACGACACCGACAACGGGATCTTGATCCACACCTCGTACACCGACACGTCGATCACGGTGTCGCTGTTCGGTGACAACGGTGGCCGCCGGGTGACGGCCGTCCACGGAGAGCCGACGAACTGGCGCGACCACCGCACCGTCTACCGCGACAACCCGAGCCTGCGACCGGGCAGCTCCCGGCGGGTTCAGGCGGGCGGCCGGGGGTTCGACGTGACCGTGACCAGAACGATCGACCATGGCGGGCGCAGCACCGAGCAGCGGATCTTCACCCGCTACCAGGCGCCGCTGGAGATCATCGAGCGCAACGACCGCGCTGCCCCGCCGCCTGCCCCCGCCTCGGAGCAGCCGGCCGGCGGCGACCCGTCGCCGGCCGCTGACGCGTCGGCTCCACCCCCCGAACAACAGCAGACGCCAGCCGCACAGTGACGCAGGCGTCGACCCGCACGGGGATCAGCGTCTGCGGTCGGTGCGCAGGCCGAGCGCTGTCAGTTCCAGCCCTGCCAGCGCGCGGTAGTCGCCGGCGGCGAGCGCTGCGCCCGGGTCGTCGACCGCGCGACGGAGCACGGTGAGGCTCCGGTTGGCAGCGGCGCGGTAGGCGAAGAGCCGCAGATCGGCGCCCTCCTCGCGGAGGCGCACGGCGGCCGTCGCCTCGCGCACCCACCGCACCCGCCGCGGGACGTACCAGGCGAGCACGACGACGATCAAGACAGCGGCGCTTGCCACCGCCAGCGCCAGCGCCAGCGTCGCCACCGCCTCCTGGTGGCTGCGCCCCGCCGCTTCGAGGCCGCGCCCGGCGTCGGCCACCACAGCGAACGGAGTGCGCAGCGTCGCCCCGACCAGCGGCAGGTCCCTGATCTGGTCGGCGATGCGGTCGAAGCCGTCCGCGAACCGCGCGCCGGTCCGCTCGATCCTCGCGCCGGGCTCCGCGAAGCTGCCCACCACGCGGTGCAAGCCACGCGCGACCCACACCACGGCCATCACCCACAGCACCACCGCGGCGTCGCCGGCAGCCTGTCGCACCCGGACCGTCAGGTGCTCGGCGTACAACGTCATCTGATCCCTCCTCGTCCTGACCCAACACGTCGGCTGGCGACCCCGGCGACGGCGACGCCCTCGCGCATCCTCCATGCCTGAGACGTCCGCGCACCACCGGGGACGTGTCGTGCGCCGGCGCGTCCGGCGACGGGCGGGCGCGTCGGCCAGGTTCGGCGGTAGCGAAGCTGCGATCACGTGCGACCATGGAGACGTGGCGGAAGAAGGAGACGGAGGGGATGAAGCTCCACGTGGTGTTGGACAGCGTGCGCATCATGAACGACCGCGATCCTGCGATGCAGTCGTTGCGGCTCCGTGACGCCGACCGCGGGACCCGCCCGGCGGATACCCGCCTGCATCTCGACGTCCGGGTGCACACCCGCAACCACGGCGGCGTCGAGCAGCACATCCGGCTGCCGCGTGAGCGGTACTACAAACCGCGGTCGCTGTACTCGATCCGCGTCGAGGAGCCCATCTTCGAGGGTGACGTCGA
>JALYHG010000078.1 GCA_030776725.1 Actinomycetota bacterium | reverse complement strand
GTCAACACCAGCGCTGCGTCCCATCCCATCCGCTGGGCAGCGGCCACGTCGGTGTCGAGTTGGTCGCCGACCACGAGGATGCGTCCATCGCCGGGCGACAGGCGCTCCGCGGCCAGCTCGAACAGCGGCCGTTCCGGCTTCCCGGCGATCTCGGGGTGGACGCCGGTGGCGGCACGCAGGTACGCCAGCGCTGCGCCGTTACCTGGCCAGGGACCATCCTCGGCGGGGTAGACCAGGTCGGCGTTGGTCGCCACGAACCGGGCGCCACGGGCGATCGCCAGGGTCGCGTCACGCAGCCGCTCCCAGGTCAGCTGGCGGTCCCACCCGACGACGACCGCGTCGGCGTGGTCGGGTGCGTCGACCAGCGGGATCCCGGCGTCGGTCAAGGCAGCGCGTAAGCCCTCCTCACCGATCACCAGGACGCGCGGCGGCGGTTGGCCGCCCACGAGCCAGGCAGCCGCCATCGCGCTCGTCAGGACCCGGTCCGCGTCGACCGCCAAGCCGGCGCGCTGCAGGACAGCCACCCAGTGGTCGGGTCGGCGGGTCGCGTTGTTGGTCACGAACACGGTGGGGTGCTCGATGCGCGACAGCATCTCGACCGCCTCCGCGATCGGGTCCTCGACGCGCACCACCACGCCGTCGAGGTCAACGACGAGGCCGTCGTAGCGATCCAGGAGCGCCATGCCGCCAGGGAGGCTAGACCTGGCAGGCGCACGCAACCTCGCCCTCGGCAACACTCGATGCGCGCCACCCGTCGTGCGTCCCTCGTCGCTCTTCCCGCCGTGGTAGACCCTTGGCGGGTTGGCCAGGAGACGCTGGTGGTGGACCTCGCGCCTTTCCGGGGCGTCCGGTACACAGCAGGCCACGATCTGGCCGATGTCACCGCCCCGCCGTACGACGCGATCGACCCGGGCCTGTCACACCGGCTGCACCAGCGCAGTGCGGTCAACGTGGTCCGCTTGGAGCGTGCCGAGCCCCACGAAGGCGATCGTGCCGGCCGGAACCGCTACGAGCTCGCGGCGGACACCTACCACAGGTGGATCGAGGCAGGCGTTGTCGCCCGCGATCCCCGTCCGGCCTTGTACGTCTACGAGCAGCAGTACACGCACGGCGACGAGCAACGCCACCAGCGGGGCGTCCTGGCCGCGCTCCGCCTGGTGCCGTGGGGATCGGGTGACGTCCTGCCACACGAGCAGATCTTCCGACCGCCGGTTGAGGATCGGCTGCGGCTCCTGGCAGCCCTGCCGGTCAACACCTCCCCCGTCTACGTCCTGGCTCCCGCCGAACCTCCCGAGGTCACGACCGTGCTCGATGAGGTCAGCGCAGGGCGTGCCGACGCGGTGTTCACCGATCCCGAGGACGGCGTCACCCACCGGCTGTGGGTCATCGCCGACAGCGACATGACGGCGGCCGTCCGAGCGGCCTACGCTCCGGCACGCCTGCTGATGGCTGACGGCCACCACCGCTACACCGGCGCGTTGCAGCACCACGACACGCGACCCGGGCCCGGCACCGGCCGCATCCTGGCCTACGTCGTGGCTCCGAGCGGGGGCGGCGTCGACCGCGCCGGGCCGGTGGTGCGGGCGATGCACCGTCTGGTGCGTCGGCTCGCGTCGGACGTCCCGCGCCGACTCGCCGAGGTCGGGGCGCGGCTGGTTCCGGTCGCCGATGAAGACGCGGACCTGCGGCGGATCGCCACCGTGCTCGACGAGCGGCCAACGGCCAGGTTCGGGTTGGTGACCCGCCAGGAGCGAACGCTCGTCGAGTTCGACGATGTCGCCGCTGAGGCGCTGGCGCCACGCGACGTGCCGGCCGAGGTGCGCCACCTCGACGTCGCCCTCCTCGACGCTCTGCTCAGCGGCCCGCTCCAGGTGGATCAGGCCGAAGAGGTGCGCTACACCCCGGATGCTCGAGCCGCCGCCGGGGAGGTCATGGCGGGAAGCGCCGACGCACTGTTCGTGCTCCGACCGGTGACGCTCGACCGGGTTCGCGCGGTGGCCGACGCCGGTTTGCGCATGCCTCCCAAGACGACGTCGTTCTTCCCCAAACCGCGCACGGGGCTGGTGCTGCGTCCGTTGGAATGACCGCGTCCGGCGCGGTCCCGGTCGTTGCACCCTGGGTTAGGCTGCCGCGCGACCGGCTCGGATCGTCCCCCGCCGGACCGGAGCTGCCGTGCCCACACGTGAGCCGACGCCTGTCCTGGGATGGAAGGAGCAGGCGTCGCTGCCGCGGTGGGGCATCCGACGCCTGCGTGTGAAGCTCGACACCGGCGCGCGGAGCAGCGCCGTCCACGTCCGAGACCTCACCGTCGTGGGCCACCACGTCCTGGACGGCCGCGAGCTACCGATCCTGCGTTTCGCGGTCATGCTGGGACGCGACCGCGACGCCCGTCGGCGCATCGTGACCGCCCCGGCCGTCGGTTTCCGTCGCGTCCGCGACACCGGCGCGAGGGCCGAGCGTCGTCCGGTCGTGCGAACCCGGGTCGTGTGCGGACCCCTGGACCGCATGACCGACATCACCGTCACCGACCGGACCGGGATGAACTTCCGCATGATCCTGGGGAGGAGCACCCTCGAGGGCTACCTGGTCGATCCCGGGCACGGGTACCGGTCCACGCCAGCGCCGCCACGCAGATCAGCGGTCGAGTCGCAACGCCGCACGCCGCCGCGCGCGGTCGTTCCGCCACCGCGCCGCCCCGCTGGAGACCACCCCACCGTCCCCGACCGGAAGAGGCGCCGGTGAAGGTCGCCATCCTCTCGCGCAACCGCCGGCTGTACTCGACGCGACGGCTGGCCAGCGCAGCACGACGCCTGCGACACACCGTGCAGATCATGGATCCACTCGACATCACCATGATGGTGTCGTCGCGCGGCACGGAGGCGTACCTGCGCGGCAAACCGTTCCCGAAGGTCGATGCGGTGATCCCACGCATCGGCGCGTCGATCACGTTCTACGGCGCCGCCGTCGTCCGTCAACTGCAGATGATGGGGATGTACGTCATCAACCCGGCCGATGCGATCCTCAACTCCCGCGACAAGCTGCGTTCGCTGCAGATCCTCGCGCAGCACGGCATCCCGATCCCCGCGACGGGACTGGCCCGGCGAACCGACCTGGCGCGCTCCCTGTTGAAACTCGTCGACGGGCCGCCCGCGGTGGTGAAGCTCCTCGAAGGCACGCAGGGCGCCGGGGTGATCAAGGTCGACAGCAGGTCGGGCTTCAACTCGACCGTCGACGCCTTCCACTCGGTCGGCCAGAACATCCTCGTGCAGCAGTACATCGCCGAGGCCGGGGGCTCGGACCTGCGCGTCATCGTCGTTGGCAACCAGGTGGTCGCCGCGATGCGCCGTCAGGCCAAGGGCGACGAGTTCCGCTCCAACGTGCACCGCGGCGGGAGCGTGGAGGCCGTCCGACCCGACGCCTCCGTGCGGCGGACGGCCGTCCGGGCGGCGCGGACGCTGGGTTTGGGCTTCGCGGGGGTGGACCTGGTCGAGTCGGACGCGGGTCCGTTGGTCCTGGAGGTCAACTCCTCGCCGGGCCTGGAAGGGATCGAGAAGGCCAGCGGCATCGACCTGGGTGAGGTCCTGATGCACCACGTCGAGGC
>JALYHG010000077.1 GCA_030776725.1 Actinomycetota bacterium | reverse complement strand
GAGCGGTGCACCAGGCACTGGCCGCGGAAGGGCACCAGGTCCGGCTGGGACGCGCACCACTCGCTCATGGCCGCGGTCCACTGCTGTGCCCGATCCAGGTCGAACATCTCCCGGCACGCCAGGATCACGGCGCAGTAGACGATACCCGCGACCACCGGTGACACCGCCCCGGCCGTCACCGCCACCATCGCCTCATCCAGCAGCGCGGCGCCCTCGGACCCATCGCCCATCCGCACCAGCGCCTGCCCCCGACCCAGCAGCCCCAACGCCACCAGGTCCGGGTCGTCGAACCCATCGGCGATCTTGGCCACCTGGCCGAAGGTGACGTACGCCCCGGCGGCGTCCCCCCCATCCAGCGCCTGCCCACACCAGCTTCCCCGAGTCGTGATCAACCACGACCGTCAAGTAGCGGTGGCCCTTGCGGTAGGCCACTTCGTCGATCCCGATGCGCACCAGCCCATCGAGCGGATCGACCCGCTGTTTCACCTCGTCGACGACCCGGTCGATGATCCGTCCCACCGTCGCCCGCGCAATCCGCCTCAGCTGGGTCACCGCCGACTTCGATGTGTGCACCGCCAGCCACGCCACCTGCTCTTCGAACGCCTTAGTAAACCCCGCGTCGTGCCGAGCCCACGGGACCTGATCACCGTCACCCCATGGACCCGGCAGTCCACCCGCGGGGCGTCAGCCTCCACGAAGGCCTTCATCACCCCAAGATCCAGCGCTCGCCACTGCCGTCGCCCCTCACCGCTGTCATAGCCCGGTGAGCGCCGTCCACACTTGCCGCACCGCTTGTGCTTGGGACGCTTCGGGCGCACGTGCGCCACGATCGCGCCGGCGTCCTCGTCGTACTCCACGTCCTCGAGGATCGTGCGGTCGCACAACCCCAGCAGCATCCGCCATACCCTGCGCACAGCCGCCTCCTCCTACGTGACCAGCCGTGAAGCTAGAAACGTAGGCAGGAGGCGGCGTACTACCTACAACGCTGTGATTCGCACCGAACAGCTACCCACGGATGTGTGAGAAGAGCCTGAAGTCTACGGAGCCAGCGTCCATGGAAACGCGTTCGGCGACCTCGTCGATGCGACCGAAGCGCTGACCGCCCGCGCCGATGAACACCGCGTCGTAGTCGCCATCGTTCCCGGCAACTGTCCGCAGCCGATCCCAGGCCTTGTCGTGTCCCGGAGTAACGGACTGTGCGGTAGTTCGCGCGGCTCCGCAGGCAGGTGCCGCTACGGCGTTTGCCCGCGTTCTCGTACGGCCCTATGGCCACCCTATGGCGCTTATCCCGCGTTGACGTCCGCGTCGGTCTGCGCGTACTCCCGCACTCGGTGCCGTCATGCTCCGGACCCCGAAGGGAGGCAGACTGCCACTCGCCACAAGAAGGTGTCATGTCCGATACCCCGCCCAGGAAGACTGGACATGGCTGGAATGCGAAAAGCGTTCCGGGACCTTCACCATCGGCTCGCTGATGGTGGGCACCCCGGCGCCACTCGATGAGCACGGACATCCGTTCCAGGTCCTCATCGAGTACGACGATCAGGACCAGCCGCTCGACCTCGTTCGCGATGACGCGGGACGTCCTCTGGCGTGGGTCCTGACTGCGGACGGCACGGACAACGTGCGTGACTCAGAGGGTCGAGCCGCGCTGCGACCTGCTCCACCTGAAGTCGCCACGGCGAGCAATTGTCAATTGTTGTGGACGGGTAGTCATCAGGCGGCGCGCTCCTCGGTGATCTGGTCCTCGTGTTCCTCCTGTCGTTGGTCGGGTCGCTCGACGAGCTTGCCGTCGATGAACGTCGCTCCAGCGCGGACCATCGGCACGAGCTCGTAGCCGTCCACGCGGCGCCAGCGGTCCTGGGCGGCCTCGAGCAGCTTGAACGCCATCGCCACTGCGGCCTGGCGGCAGCCGGCACCCTTGGTCACCCGTGTCCGAAGCCGCACGGTGGAGAACGGCGACTCGATCGGGTTGGTGGTTCGCAGGTGCTTCCAGTGCTCGGCCGGGAAGTCGAGGAACGTCAGCAGCTCGTCGAGTTCGCCGGTGACCTTCTTGACCGCCTTGGGGTGGGCCGACAGCTCGTCGGCGAGGACACGGGCGGCCTCCACCGCGGCGG
>JALYHG010000076.1 GCA_030776725.1 Actinomycetota bacterium | reverse complement strand
ACTCTACACATCAGCAGTCACACGAGTCCAGCGCATCGTTCACCGCAACGCCCGGCCGTTAGTCGGTGTTGGCCCCCGGCGGGTGTCCGAGGTGGCTTTCGCCTCCGCCCGGACGGTCGAACAGCGTCGAGGTGTCGGTGGCACGGTCGCTCGTGGACTCTCGCCGCCGAGGCTCGCGGCCGTGCCGTGCAGGTGACCCAACCGGGCCGTTGGCATCGTTGGCGTGCCAGGCGGGACCTGGCGGCTGACCGTTCCCCGCGGGCGGCTTGACGCCAGCCCCACCAGGCCCGGCCGGCCGGTCGACGCCGTGGTGGGCATCCGCAGCGCCCGCCACACCGGCGGACTGACCTGGCTCCGGCGCTTCGGACGACCGGCTTGCCCAATCGAGACGTCGAGCCGCCGCCGAGGTCTGGGCCTCGTCGCCGCGACGCCCCACCACGGCCGTGACCGCATGCTGCGCATCGGGCTGGGCATCGGGCACCGCAGCCGGCCGGGGCTCCGCCTGGTCTCGTTCCCCGTCCGGCGCTGGCGGCGTCACCGCCGGCTCCGGCCGCGCGGGTGACGTCTCGTCGCGGTCGGGGCGCGCGGGGAACGGCCGATCGCCTCCCGTTGGCGGTGCTGGCCGAGGATGCTGCGCGGACGAGCGACTGGCCGGTTCTTCGGAGCGACCGCCCGGCCGTGGCGGCGCCGGCGGACGGGCGGTGGTGAGGTCGTCGTGGGCCGGCCGGTAGTCCCCGTAGCCGTAGCCGTAGTAGTACCCGGGCTGGGCGGTGTCGATGTCGTTCAGGACGGTGCCGGCGACGGGCGTGCCGATGCTCTCGAGGCGCTCCACGGCGGCGCGGACGGCGCGTTGGTGCGAGCGGCGAGCGTTGACCACGAGCAGCGTCTGGGTCACCCCGGGGGTCAGTTCCAGTGCGTCGGCGATGGCCAGCACCGGCGGCGTGTCGTAGATCACCAGCTCGGCCAGCTCCGTCAGCTGGTGGCGCAGGGCGACCATCGCCGGGGACGCCAGCAGCTCGGCGGGGTTGGGTGGGATGTTCCCCGCCGGGATCAGCCTCAGGTTGGGCACCCCGACGTCGACGATCACGTCGCGCAGCTCCACCTCGCCGACCAGCAGGTCGGACAGTCCCGGGACACCGTCGACGCCGAGCATCCTGTGCACGTTGGGACGGCGCAGGTCGGCGTCGACGAGCAGGACACGCGCGCCAGCCCGGGCAGCCGCGACCGCGAGGTTGGCCGCGGTCGTCGTTTTGCCTTCCTGAGCGGCTGGGCTGGTCACCGCGAGCGACCGCCCGACCGCCGCTCGGTCGGGGCCTGCCGGCGCCCCGCCCAGAACGAACCGGACGTTGGTGCGCAACGTGCGGTACGCCTCGGCTGCTGCCGACCACGGATCGAGGAGCGAGATCAACCGACCACGCTGCTCGGCCTCCGGGACGTGCGGGACACGGCCCAGCACCGGCCGACCGGAGGCGCGGACGGCATCCTCCTCCGAGCGGATCGCGTCATCGAGGTGATCGCGGAGGAACGCCGCCCCCGTCCCGAGCATCAACCCCAGCACGACCGCCAGGATCCCGGTGCGGACCGGCTTCGGAGAGCTCGGCGACTGCGGGACGGCGGCCGGGACGATGACGCGACCTCCGCCGCGGACGAACTCGTCGGTGGCTTCGAACGTCGTGGCTTGAGCGGTCACCTGTCCCAGCTGCGTGAGCAGGCTGTCGCGCTCCCGGCGGAGCACCTCGACATCGCTGGCGTCGGTCGGAGACGCGGTCGGCCCCGGTGTCGCGTCGCCACGGGCCTCGCGGGCCGAGCTCGCCTCTGCCGCGGCGATCCGGTCGCCGAGCTCGTCGATGCGCTCGCGCAGACCCTCGGCGCGTTCCTCCAGGGCCGCGGTCGCGGCCAGGACGCGCTGGAGGCCGTTCTCACGGCGATCCTCGAGGTAGGCGTCGGCGAACGCCTGCGCGATCTCGGCGGCCGCCTCCGGATCGGTGTGGCTGGCGGTGATCTCCAGGATCTGCGTCTCGGTGAGCAGGTTGACCCGCAGGTGCTCCAGCAGCTCCTCGGGCGTCGTATCCAGGCCGAGCTCTTCGACGACGCGCCCGGCCACCGGGGTGCTGCTGACGAGCTTGCGCTGGGTCTCCAGCTCCGTCTTGCCGAACAAGGCCTGCTCCAGGGCGGACTGCTCGGCCGCGCCCAGCGGCTCGACCACGAGCTCCACGGTGGACTCGTACACCGGGGTCTGCAGCAACGTCACGGCCATGGCGGCGATCACCACGATCCCCACGGTGGCGGCGATCAGCACCTTCTGGCGGCGCACGACAGCGAGGTAGTCGCGCAGATCCAGGGTGTCAGGTTCCAGCTCTTGGACAGGCATCGATCCCCCGCGCGCTTCCGACGGCGGCCGATCGTAGCCTCCGGTCCCCGGGTGGGGCGACCTGCTCGCGCCGCGCCGCGCGCCGGTCGGTGGCGCGGTGATCACGGACGGCGAACGCGAACCGTCCGAGATGTGGGCTTTACTCGGGTCGGCGGCCTGTCTATGGTCCGCGCCTCACGCGTACGGGCGCGTCGAACGAGGGGTGGGGCATGGTGGCAGCTCGGCACGGCTCGGGACGGGTCGCTGCACTGGTCGCGGCGCTGGCCCTGGCGGTCTCCGGGCTCGCCGCCGCGCCCGCCGGGGCGGCCGACGCTGACCCGGTCGCTGACCGTGTCGCGCTCACCCGAGCAGCGTCGACCGCGACCGCCAGCGGGATCGCGGCGATGCAGGCCCAGCAACTCCAGCCCCCGCTGGACCAGCCGGGGACCTCCGAATGCTTCGCTGACGCCGCCGGTGACACGAGGCGGATGACGACCGGGGGGTCACCCACCGACCCGACCGCGACGCCAGAGGACAAGCCGCAAGCCGACATCACCCGCTCCTGCGTCAACTTCGGCCCGTCGCTGAGCCTCACGGTCACCACCAGGCAGCCGACCAACCCGCTTGCCGACCCCAACTGGCGGAAGGCGACGTTCGTCGGCTGGTTCCTCGACACCAACAACGACGGTGACGGCGACTTCTTCGTCGACTACAGCCTCGACACCGACGCGAAGCTGACGGCGATCGTGTACGACGTCCGCGGTGACCAGCCGGTCGAGACCTGCGCTGTGACGGCGGCGTTCACCGACCGCTACGCGGTGAGCGACGTCCGCCGCGCCTGCATCGGCGACGCTGGATCGGTCCGGGCCAGCGTCGCGGTCTTCTACGACGAGGACATCGACGACGACATCGTGCACACCGACGTCGCGCCCGACGCCGGGGCGTTCAGCGCGCCCGTCGCCACGCAGGCCCGCGCGGAGGGCCGTCTCGGCGGTCTGGAACGCATGGAGACCTCGGTCAGGATCTCGCAGGCGCGTTTCCCCGACCCGGCGGACGCCAGCCACGTCTACCTCGCCCGCCAGGACCTGTTCGCCGACGCCGTGGCCGGAGGCGTGCTCACCCGCGGCCCGATCCTGCTGGTGCCCAGCTGCGGCGACGTCCTGCAGGTCACCCGCGACGAGATCAACCGGGTGAACCCCACCACCGTGTACGCGCTGGGCGGCCCGGAGGCGATCTGCGACGCGACGCTGCAGCAGGCGGCCGGGGGGCGGCCCACCGCCAGGATCGCCGGCACCGGCCGGGTCGAGACCGCCGTCGAGATCTCCAGGTTCCAGTTCCCCAACCCCGCCGACGTCACCGACGTCTACCTGGCCCGCGCCGACCTGTTCGTCGACGCGGTGGTGGGCGGCATCCTCACCCGGGGGCCGATCCTGCTGGTCGGCTCGTGCGAACCGGTCCCCACCGCGGTCCGCAACGAGATCAACCGCGCCCAACCGCAGCAGGTCGTCGCGCTCGGCGGCACGCAAGCGGTGTGCGAACAGGTGCTGCGCGACGCCGCCGGTGAGCGGCCGACGCTCCGCCTGGGCGGCGTCGGCCGGGCTCAGACGGCGATCCAGATCAGCCGGTACCAGTTCCCCGGCACCGCCCCCACCGCCTACATCACCCGAGCCGACCTGTTCGCCGACGCGGTGGTGGGCGGCATCCTGATCGACGGTCCGATCCTGCTGGTGCCCAACTGCATCACGCCGCCGGACCAGCCGTTCCCGGGTGACGTGCGGGCGGAGATCAGCCGGCTGTCGCCGAGCAGGGTGGTCGCGCTCGGCGGCGTCAAAGCCGTGTGCGAAGCGGTCCTGGACGCGGCGAGGGCAGCGTGAAGACGCGGACGACGAACGGGGCGAAGATGAAGCGGACGTCGATCGTCGCAGCGCTGGCAGCAGCCGTGTCCCTGGTCCTGCCTGGTCTCGCGGCGGCGCAGGCGGTGTACCCCCCGGGGCCGTCCCGGCCGGTGAAGATCATCGTCACCACACCGGGTGCCACGATCACGATCACGGGGTCGAACTGGGGGCCGGGCACGACCGTCACGTTCATCAAGCGTCCGCCTCCGGCGCGGACGCAAGCGGCAGGGACCACGTCCGGCACAGGCACCATCGGGGCGACGGCTCCGGGGGATGGTGGGTCCGTGCCGGCGACGACCGCGTCGTCGGACACCGCGTCCGACCAGGCGGTCCTCGGCACCACGACCGTGGAACCCGACGGCACCTACGAGGCGACCCTGACCGTCCCTGAGGACGCGGTAGGCAACGTGGACGTGGTGGCAACCGGAACCGACGGTCGCGGCCACGACCGCACCGAGACGACGGTCCTGGCGGTCGATGAGGCTGTTGCCGTCACCCCCGCGCCCCGCGGACCGGCGGTCTGGCAGTTGCTGCTGGTTGGGTTGGTCACAGTGACCGTGGGCGGTGGCGGAGTGGCCGTGCGACGCCGCCGCCACGCCAGCTGAACCGCCACCGCGACGCACGACCGCGGGCTGGATCCGATCGCGACGAGCAGCGGGGCGGGATCAGATCCCGCCCCGCTCGCCGTCTGAACCGGTCAGCCGGTCAGCCGGCCTCCTCACGCATCGCCGCCACCGCCTCGCTGAGCGCCTCGGGGTCGAGCGCCTCGGCCATCAGGCCGATGTGCTCCTCCCACGCCTCGTCGGGGATGGCGTTCTTCACCTCGTCCTCCAGGACGTGGTACACGGTGAGACCCAACTGGGCCTCGGCCAGAGGACCTGCGTAGCTGGGATCGCCGAGAACGACGGTCTCGGCAGCGATCTCGGCGCTCTCGGGGTCAGGCGCCCCGAGGATGACGAGCAGGTTGTCGGTGCCGTGCTCGTCCGCCAGGTTCTTGATCGCTTCCTGGCTGTCCAGGTCCATGGCCCCCGCCGCCGTTCAGACGAAGCACTCGGTGGCCGTGAACACCACGTCGCCTCCGGCCTCCTTCACACACGCTTCGATGGCGGGGCCGGCGACGCCGTCGCGTTCACCGATCACGATCACTTGTTTCCCGTCGAACATGTTCCCTCCTTGACGTCCGTTGGTCCTCTACCGTGTTCGGCTTAGGACAGTTGCTCTCAGGTCACTTGCTTGCTCTCAGGTCACTTGCTCTAGCTCCTCGTTCAGCCACTCCTTGAAGCGCGGCGGCCCCAGGTCCGGGTCGGAGATCCGTGAGATCTCCTCGCCGTCTTGGAACAGGAGGAAGGTCGGCAGGCCCATCACCTGGTGATCCATGCACCACCGCCGGTTGTCGTCCGCCTTGACCTTCGCGACCTTCAGGTCGTCGCGCTCCTCGGCGATCTCCTCCACGTGGGGCTCGAGCTGCAGACACGGCTGACAGTCCGGACCCCACACGTCCACCAGGACCAGTCCATCGGACACGATCTCGTCGAAGTTGTCGCTGTTGGCCTCGATCACTGCCTCAGCCACGTCTAGCTCCTTCCTGGGTTGCGTTCCAGAAGCACGCTCATGCCGTCCGAGCTCTGGCTCATCCGGCCGAGGAACAGGCTGCCCTTGGCCATCAGCAGCACCCGCTCGGCGTCACCGTCGGTCAGCCGGGGTAACGCGTGTGGCACGTAGCACAGGGCCGAGGCGAGGTGGCCCTGGCTCGGGGCGAAGCCGGGCATGCCGCGCTGAGCGACGAACTCGTCGATCTGGTCGCGGTCGATCTCGCCGCGGCGGGACGCCAGCGCCCCCAGCGTGCGGTAGTTGCGGGTGGCGACGTCTCCAGACCCTTGTGGCTCCATGATCTCGGGGTTGTGCAGCTCGGTGCCGTAGTCGTCGACGTCGAGCATGTTCAAGCCGGCCGCCTCGAGGGGACCGATCGCGAGGTCCTGCAGAATCTGGGGGTTGGAACCGCCCGAGCTGACGCGGTGGCGACCGACGGCGTCGAGGCGGATCCGCGGGGACGCGTCGTCGTCGGCCTCGACCAGGACGGCGGTGCCGCCGATGACGTCCTCGAGGACCGGCAGGTCGTTCTTCAAGCCGCCCTGGAACTTCATCCCGAGCTTGGCCTGCGACCCGCCCGCGATGATCGCCACCCGGCGGAACACCCCCGCCACGACCAGGCTGGCAGCCACGACCAGCGCCGGCATCGGTGCGGCGCAGAAGTTCTTCACGTCGAACCCCGACGCATCGGTCAGCCCCGCGACACCGGCGATCGCCTTGGCCATGTTCCCGCCGCCGCGCTGGTAGCGGTCGCCCACCGCCTCCTCCGAGCAGGTCAGCGTGTACTCGATCGAGGCCGGGTCGATGTCGTGGTCGTCGAGCAGGTGCAGCAACGCCAGCGTCCCGGTCGCCTTGACCGTGAGGTTCTCCAGGAGGACGGGCGCTGCCAGGGAGTCGTCAACGTCGTGCGCGCGGCGGATCGCGGCGACGACCCGGTCACCTTCAACGTGCAAGGCGACAGCGCCGTCCTTGTCGACGGCGGCGTCCAGATCGCCGGCGGCGTCCGTGATCCTGTCCAGATCGATGCTCTTGGCCAGCGGATGCTCGCCCAGCTTCGCGGCGGTCTGCTCGGCGAAGTCCGGGTCGAGCGTGAGCAGGTCGAACTCGTCGACGGCAGCCATCAGCCCGATGAACTCGTCCTCGGGCATCAGCTCACCGCGGGGAGCGAACCGTCCCGCGTCCTCGTCGGGGTTGCTCACCCACGGACGCTCGGGCAGCTCCCGAGGGTGCAGAGACCCCAGGTAGGCGTGGTGGGGCCGATACGCGACGGCCTCCTCGAAGGTACGCAGGCTGGCGAAGAACTTCTCGCGCAGCTCCTCGTCCTTGGGCAGCTCCCGCCGCGGTTTGGACCCGTGGCGGACCAGCCCGGGGGTGTGCGCCAGCACGGTGGCGGCCGCAGAGATGACGGCTGCATCACTCATCGTCGTTGCCTTCCTCGCCGTCCATGGAGAACACGGTCGGGCGTTTCACTGGCGTCGAGACGGCTTCGAGTGCCCGCTCGAGCACCCGCCGCCGGAACGCCCGTTCCTCGTCGGGCCCCAGTTCTGGGTCACCGACCGGGTGAGGGATCGCACGCCCCGGCACGATCCTCGGAGCACCGACCTTCTCAGCGATCGAGACCAGGTTGGTGATGACCGCAGTCGGGATACCCGACCGCTCCAGTTCCTTCGCGAGCGTTGTCCCGCAACGCGTGCCGGTCCCTCAGGTTGCGGTCAGGATCGCCGCTTGCACGTTGGCCTGGTGCAGCTCGGAGGCCCACTCCACCCCGAAGCTACGGGCGGTCGCGACCGGCGTGCCGTTCCCGATCGTCACCAGGTACTGGTCGTGCAGCTTCCCGATCACCCCGTCGCGCTCGAGCTCGCGGGCCATGTCCACCGGCAGGATCCGGTTGGGGTCCTCGTCGGCTGCGACCGTCGAGAAGCCACCGTCGACCGACTCGTACTCACCCGACTCCAGGGAATCCGTCCCGTCGAGGGGGTAGCGCAGCCACTTGTTCGCCCGCGACGACGGCAGGCCGTCGGGGTTGCCTGCGGGGACGACCCCTCCTTCGGTGACCAGCGCCAGGGTCACCTCGGACAGATCCTCGACGGGCCCGGCAGGGGTCACCATGTCGAACCGGGGCGCCGGGATCTCGGTGGCGTCCTCCTCGCCGGACAGCCGGCGCAGCAGGAGGTCCATCGCACGTTCCGCGCCCCGCTCCTCGACGACCGTGTTCTGCCGCGCGACCCGACCGACCCGGCCGTCGTCGGACGTGATCGTCTCGTCCGCGGCGAGCTTCTTCACGGCCGGAGCGAGTTGCTCGAGTGAGTCGCGCATGTCGCGCGACGTGCTGCCGCTGGCGATCACCGGTGCCGGTGCGGCTTCGTCCACACCCGGGTTGTCCTCGTGCATGGCGGTGATCGCGGGCAGGCCTGCCTCCGTCGCGGCGGCGGCCAGGCGGGCGCAGGCGAAGCCGTAGCGTCCGCTCCCGAACGCCGGACCGGCCACGAGCAGGTCGCCGTCGGTTCCCTGGGCCAGTTCCAGGATCTCGTCGATCGCGGTCTCTTCCTGGGTCGCGTAGTCGTCGCCGCAGACGACCGTCGCGACGATCTCGAAGTCATCGCCGAGCAGCTTGGCGAGGAGGTTGCCCGGGCCAACCGGCCCGTCACGCACCTCCGGGGGCGTGTCGGCGACCTCTTCGCGGCCCACGCCCGCGTAGAACTGGTTGATGTAGTGGACGATGCGGGTCGGTTCGTCAGCCATCACGCAGCCTCCCGGCAGGTCAGGCGCCCCCACCCCAACGGGTTCAGGGCGCACAGGATCACGGCGACGGGGACCTCCACCTCGGCGGTGGCGTCTGCGTCGGCGTCGTGGAGCCGGTCACCACCGAGCGCGCGCTCCACCGCCGGCAGCGACATCTGCTCGTCGTAGTTGCCCAGCGACACCATCGTGGCGTCGCTCCGCGGCGGGGAAACCACCGGCGTGCCCGTGCCCCCGGGGCCCGACATCTCCGCGAACAGGCCCGCGGTGGGGATGCCGTAGTCGGCCAGCGCGTCGATCTTCAGCGAAAGATCGTTATCGGCGTTCCCGCCGCCCTCCTTGGTGATCACCACGGCCTCGAACCCGGCGACCCGGCACAGGTCAGCCGCGCGGGCCGAGATGTGCTCCTTGGCGCCCTGCTGGACGGGCTCGGGTGACAGCACCAGCCCCGCGAACGCCAGGTCGTCGCCGTGGCGGCGGCGCAGTGCCGCCACCACCGGGTTGTTGGCGTGCATGTAGCTCGGGTTGCGCAGCGCCGGATGGCCGTACTGGCCGCTGACCACGATGCCGTCGTCGAGCTCGTCGGGATCGACCAGCGTGGGCAGGCAGTTCGCGAGCGTCTTGCCGTAGACGAACACGTCCTTGAAGGAGCCCTGGGTCTGCAGGTTGATGATCGCCCCGACCCGCGGCAGGTCACCGACCGGTCCCGGAGCGGGCGGCTCTTCGACCGTGTCGGGTTCCGCTTCCAGCGCCGCGTCACCCAGATGAGCCGCCAGGCGGAGCAACCCCCGGCGGATCGCGTCATCGACCGCCTCCCAGCTGGCGTCGTCGGCCTTATCGAACTCCACGACGATGTTGTGCGTCGAGCCGAACGGGGACAGGTCGGACGCCGGCCCCGACATGTCGATCAGGCCCTCCTCGAGCCGCGGGAGGAAGCCGGCGGCGAGGACGGCGGCGCCACGAAGGACGTGGGTCTCCTCGCCGCGGGGCTGGTCGACGTCCGCGAGCCACCCCGGGTAGATCCCGCCACCACCGGGTCCCTTGCTCCGCGGTTCGACGACGTCGAGGGGCTTGACGATCCGGACGCTCTCGCCCGGCGACGCCACCGACACGCGCACCTGACTCAGGGCCGGGTTGGCCATGATCTCTTCCGCGTCGTCCCGAGACACGGTCAAGCGGCCGTCGCTGTAACTGGTCGCGTCCCCGAGCTCCACCTCGCGGACGTTGTGGACCATCCGCCTCAGTCCCGCCACTGGCTCCTCCGGTCCTCGCAAGCTCCGCTGAAGGTTCGATCGTTCGCCTCCACCGTAACGCGACAACGTCATGGGGGACCGGCCGTGTCCTCCGGTCATCCGTCCGGAGCCGTGCTGACCCCGCGACCGCGGTCCCCGATGTCCCAGGTAGACTTATTTCCGACATTATCGGTAAAGGCGACGACGGGAGCTGCCGATGGGCCCTAGTGGCCAGGGGAGGACCCCGTGGCGGGACGTTCACACGGGACAGACACCATCATGAACACCGTCTTGATCGTCGACGACAGCGCCAGGGACCGCGCGTCCCTGGCCACGCTGCTGGGCCGTCACGGCGACCACCTGGTCTTGGAGGCCTCCAACGGGGCGGAAGGACTCGGTCTCGCTCGCGTGGAGCGCCCGCATCTGATCGTGACCGATGTGATCCTGCCCAAGATCCACGGCTACGAGCTGATCCGAGAGTTACGAGCAGACCGGGTCACCGCAGGGATCCCCATCGTGGTCTATGCCGCTGACGACGTCACGGCAGAGACACGCGACCTCGTGGCGGGCTACGGCGTCACGAGCTTCATCGGCAAGCCAGCCGAGGAACGCACGGTCCTCGCCAGCGTCGAAGCAGCGTTGGCCGAGCCGCGTCCCACGGCCTGCCCGTCCGACCCATCGATCGACCGGCAGCAGGTGAGGTTGCTGAGCGAGAAGCTGCTCGAGCGGGTGCGCGAGCTCGAGCTCGCCAACCTCCACCAGGAGACGCTGCTGACCTCGACGTTGCGTGTCCAGGATGAGGAGCGCGAGCGGATCGCATGCGACATCCACGATGATTCCATCCAGGCGATGACAGCCGCTGCTATGCGTCTCGGAGCCCTCGAACGGCACCTGAACGGTCCTGAAGGTCGCGAACGGTTGAAGGCTGTCGAAGGCACGGTCCGCGAAGCGATCGGACGGCTCCGCCACCTGCTGTTCCAGCTGCGACCGCCGGAGCTCGACGAGCATGGGATCGCCACCGCGCTGGACAGCTACCTGGCCCACGTGGCCGATGACGTCGGCTACCGCTACGAACTCGTGAACCTCCTCCGGAGCGAACCGAGGAGCGAGGTCCGACTCACCCTTTACCGGGTCGCTCAGGAGGCCCTGTTCAACGTCGCCAAGCACGCTGGCGCGTCGCGCGTCCACGTCTCGCTGACCGAACGCGACCATGGCTACGCCATCCGGATCGGAGACGACGGCGTGGGTTTCGATGTCGCAGCGCAGGAAGGGTCGCGTCCCGGGCACCTCGGTCTGTCGTCGATCCGCCACCGGACGGAACTCGCGGGCGGGACCTGCCGCATCGAGAGCCGCCCGGGGGCGGGGACCACCGTCGATGTCTGGATCCCGGGGACGGCTGTGTGACGGCGTCACGGACCAGGATCCTCGTCGCGGATGACCAGGTCTCGGTCCGAGCGGCGCTGCTTGAGCTGCTCTTCGACGACGGCGGCTTCGAGGTGGTGGCCGCCGTCGGGGACGCGGACGCTGCGGTTGCCGCTGCGCGCGACGAGCAGCCCGACGTGGCCGTCCTCGACGTCAAGATGCCTGGCTCAGGCGTGGCAGCGGCCGGCGGGATCCGGGCGGTCTCGCCTGGCACGCGGATGGTTGCGTTCTCGGCGCACCAGGACCGCCTCTCGATCGTGGAGATGCTCCGTGCCGGGGTGGTGGGGTACCTGGTCAAGGGGGCATCCAACGATGAGATCCTCGCCGGTCTGCGCCGCGCGGCCGAGGGGCTGATCATCCTTCCGCACCAGGTCGCTGCGCAGTTCATGGGCGAGTTCACCGCCCACCTGGAACAGAACCACCGTGCCAGCCGGCAACGGCGGGAGAGGGAGCAGCGGATCCGGGAGATCCTGATCAGCCGGAGGGTGGAGTTGGCTTTCCAACCGATCTTCGACTTCGGAGCGCGGACCGTGGCCGGATACGAGGCGTTCGCCCGCTTCCCTCAGGAACCGCGACGCGGACCAGCCGCCTGGTTCGCCGAGGCACGCTCCGTCGGGCTCCAACTGGACTTGGAGCTCCTCGCCGCCCGAGTGGCTCTCGCTGCCCAACCGAGGCTGCCGGGCGGGACGTTCCTCGCCGTGAACGCCTCACCGAGTACCGCCGCCAACGAAGACTTCCACGCAGCTGTCCTTGGCGCCACGCCGCAGCGCACGGTCGTGGAGATCACCGAGCGGACCCGTGTGTTCGACCAGGACCGTCTCAACCGTGAGCTCGAGCCGTTGCGATCCGTGGGCGTCCGGGTCGCGCTCGACGACGCGGGAGCGGGGTTCGCGAGCCTCCGCCACCTGGTCCAGCTGGCACCCGACATGATCAAGCTCGACGTCGCGCTGACGCGGGAGGTTCACACCGACCGGGCCCGCCGGGCCTTGGCGCGCGCGATCGTCTCGTTCGCGGCGGAGACGGACGCATCGATCGTTGCGGAGGGGATCGAGCTGGATGCCCAGCTGCGGACCTTGCACGACCTGGGGGTGGGCTACGGCCAGGGCAACCTGCTGGCCTCCCCGGCCGTGCTCGATGAGCTTCTCGCCGCTGGCCCGAGCATGCCTTAGGTGCCGGGGGGGTGAATGATGCCCTCTCGGACGGCGGTGGCCACCGCCTCCAGCTTCGAGTGGGCCTCGAGCTTCCTGAGGGTGCTCTGGATGTGGTTGCGGACCGTGCTCACGCTGACGAAGAGCTGTTCGGCGATGTCCCGTGTCGACCACCCCGACGCCACCAGCCGCAGGACCTCCAGTTCTCGTGGGCTCAGGGCCGCCGGACCGCGGCGGGTGGTCTGCAGCCGCGGAAGCAGCCTGGCCAGCAGTGACGGGGGGATCGTGGCCTGTCCGGCGTGGGCGGCCCGGACGGCCGTCACGACGTCCTCGGCCGCCATGTCCTTGGTGACGTAGCCGGAGCAGCCGGCCTCGACCGCAGCGGCCAGGACGCTGTCGTGGGCCGAGGCGGTGACCATGACGACCGACGTACCCGGCAGGTCCCGTCTGATGTGGGCGGCGGCGTCGGCGCCGTCCCCGTCGGGTAGGCGGTAGTCCATCAGCACGACGTCGGGTCGGTGACGGATCGCCGCGACGCGCGCCTCCGCCACCGTCCGAACGTGTCCGACGACCTCGATGTCGTCCTCGGCCCCCAGGACCTCGGTCATGCCCTGGGCGACCATCACGTGGTCCTCGACGATCATCACCCGGATCATGCCCATCGGTCCGGATCGTACCGTTCACGGCATCCGCCGGGCCGATCACGCGCGAACGCGTGTGCTCCTCCCCCGCCCGGGAGCAGCGCGCGCCCCCGGTCTACCTCGGGCTAGTCCAACTTGCCTAGTCCCCAGTTGAGCAACGTGCGTCTGCCAGGGCGCGCCGCCCACGACGACGTCTCCGGTCGTCAGCCCACGACCGGAGAGATCGATGCAAACCACAACCGTCCCCACAACCGTCCGCACCGACAGCACCCCTCGCACGAAGCTGATCCGTCGTCTCGGCCGCAGCGTCATCGTCGCGGCCGCGACGTCCAGCACCATCGCCGTCGCCGCTGTGCCCGCGCTGGCGGCACCGACGCTCGACCGCTGGACACCGCCCGCGCGCACGCACAACGCCGAGTTCGTCACCACCGACGTCCCCTGGTCCGACGGGGTCGTCACCACAGCGGTGATCCCGGCCGAACAGCTGCCGCTGAGCATGGTGGTCGAGAGCGAGGTCGCCGATCGCCTCGGCCTCGACCGGATCCGTCAGGGCATCGAAGGCTGGAACGGCATCCCCGGCTCGCGCTTCGGCGCACGCGTCGCCGGTGTTGTGAGCACCGGCGCGCGCAGCGCCCAGAACGACGGCGTGCACCGGATCTTCCTCGACGGCCGCTGCCAGGGCGACGAGTTGGCCTGGGGCTACCTCAACGGCATCCGCGCCGAGCGTCGGTACGGGACCACCGGCAGCTACACGGTCGACGGCGACATCGGGGTCTGCTCACGCCTGCTGAACAGCCCGGGCAAGACCGCGTCGACGCTCCGCCACGAGCTCGGTCACCTGCTGGGACTGGGCCACATCGACGCGTCGTGCCGGATCATGTCGGCCCGCCACGATTCGTGCGAGTCGATGACCGCAGCCGACCACAACGCTGTCCGCTACCTGTACTCGACCTTGCCGCGTGTGGCCGGCCCGACCCGCACCGAGACGGCAGCCCGCACGGTGTACGCCACCCGCCCCGGTGCCAACGCTGCCGCGACCGTCGTGTTGGCCGACGGCTTCGGTGGATCGGCCCTGCCGGTCGCCGCAGCGGCGTACGCGGGCGCCATCGACGCCCCGCTCCTGCTGGGCGACGCTAGCTGCACGGCCGGTTCCGTCGGGACGGAACTGCGACGCGTGGCGCGCCCAGGAGCGACTGTCGCGCTGGTCGGTGCGGCCGTGGCCGGCTGCTCGGCAGACGTGCGGTCCCAGGGGTACAAGCCGGTCGCGCTCGGGGATGTCACGGCGGTCGCCGACCAGCTGGCCGCCGCCCGCCGCTCCGACACGGTGTTCGTCGTCCGCGGTCCGATGGGGGACGGCAACCTGCCCGACGGTCTGACGGCCGCGGCCGCCGCCGGACGGCTCGGCGCACCGGTGCTGTTCGCC
>JALYHG010000075.1 GCA_030776725.1 Actinomycetota bacterium | reverse complement strand
CGGAGTGGGCGAATCCCAGGCCGTCGCCGGCTCGGGCGATCGCGACGTAGCGGCCTGCGAACCAGGTCAGCGCGTCGAACGCGACCGCGACGTCCCCGTCGAACGTGGGCCCGAAGCCGCCCTGCTGCCACTCGCCGCTGAGGCCGTCGGCGCGGTAGGCGACCGGCTGCACCTGACCATCGCTCCACTCGATCGATCCCAGCACGACGACCGGGCCGTCACCGGACGAGACGACTTCCTCCAGGGCGGTGACCCGGCTCGCTGCTGACCGGCCGCCAGTGGGGACGGGCAGGTCGATGCGGGCCCAGACCGCCCCGTCCTCCGACGTCCAGACCTTCGGCAGGCCGTCGACCTGGCCGGTGGCGACGAACGCCTCCGCGACGGTGGTGACGTCGCCGATCGTGCACGACGCCTCCCCGCACAGGTCGACGGCGACCCGCTCCCAGCGGTCCAGCTGCGCGGCGCGCCAGATGGCGGCCTGGTCGCCGTGCTCGCCGTCGCCCCCCACCGCGACCGCGACCCCGTTGGCCACCGCGAGTCCCGTGATCACCTGCTCGCCGGGACCGCCGAACAGCCCCTGGGGGTCGGGGACCCGCCGCCAGGTCCCCGTCGGCACCCCCGCACCGTCCCCGCCCGGGGACGGGCTCGTGTCGGCGAACGGCGGCTGGTCGATGATCACCCCCCGGTCGACCAGCCGGGGCACGACCACGACCGCCGCGACCGTGGCCGCGGCGGTCGCTGCCGCGACGGCCGCCAGCCCCCACCGGCGTCTCGGCCGGGTGGTGATGCGGGCGTACAGCCGGTCGCCGTCGACCGCGTCGACCTGCTCCAGCAGCGCGGTGGTCGCTCGGCGCATGCGCTCGTCGAGGTTCATGGCGCACCCTCCTCGGGGCTGGTCAGCGGCACTCCCAGCCGGCGGGCCAACGCCCGACGTCCCCGGTGCAGGTGCGCCTTGGCGGTGCCCTCTGCACAGCTCATGGCAGCCGCAAGTTCCGCGACCGGCAGGTCGTGGACGTAGTGCAGGATCAGTGCCTCGGCCTGGCGGTTGGGGAGGCGGCGCATCTCGGCCCACACCACGTCGTCGTGCGCCGACGGGACGCTGGCGACGTCGTGACGCATGCCGCGCAGCCGCAGCATCGCCCGGGCCTCGGCCCCCAGCCGTCGGAACCGTGACGCGGCGAGGTTCGCGGCGACCGTCCGCAGCCACGCCGCGGGTCGCTCGTAACGGCCGACCCGGTCCCAGTCCCGGTAGGCGCGGGTGAACGCCTCCTGGAGCAGTTCCTCGGCGACCCACCGGTCGCCCGTTCGTGCCAGCAGCAACGCGTAGGTGCTGCGGAACTCGGCGTCGTAGAAGCGCCGGAAGGAACTCTCGTGGGTCTCCTCGGCCACGTCCCCCGTCGCCCCCGCGGTCCTTCGTCGGCCGGCCGCTCCCGCCGTGGCCATGCATCCTCCCTCAGACTGCACTGCAAGGAGAACGCACGACGCGGGGTGCGGGTTGACACGGGTTCACGTCCGGCGAGGGATCGAGAGGCACGAGGTCCACCGGACGGCGCCCCAACTCGACAGCAGCTACGGGGCGGTTCACAGCACCTCAACAGCACGGACACGGACTTCCCGAAGTCGCCGCTAGTGATCACGGCTGGCGTGTCACCCGGCCGCGCTACGGCCCCCGTTGCGACCGGCGGGTGGCCAGCCACACGACCGATCCGCTGCTCAGCAGGATGACGCCGCCGACGACCGCAACGAGAGGGAGAGTGAACGCCAGCAGTGCGCACAACGCGACGCCGAGTCCAGCGAGCCACCTCGGCCAGCGGCGCTCAGCCGAGGACAGCGTCCACGCCGAGGCGTTGGCGAGCGCGTAGTAGGTCAGGACCGCGAAGGAGCTGAACCCGATGGCGCCCCGCAGGTCCGCGACGAGGACGATCGCGGACACGAGCACCGCGGTGGTCACCTCGGCTCGGTGGGGGGTCCGGTGGGTGGGGTGCACGGCGTCGAGGTAACTCGGAAGCTCTCGGCGGCGGGCCATGGACAGAGTCGTGCGGCTAACGCCGGCCAGCAGCGAGAGCAGCACCCCGGCTGACGCGACCGCGGCGCCGACTCTGACGATGGGTGCGGCTGCCGCCCAGCGCCCTGCCTCCACGGCGGTGGCCAGGGGAGCGGGCGCGTCGGCGAGGGTGTTCGCTCCGCCGGTCAGCAGGGCGGACCCGAGCACGATCGCGTAGATGGCCACGACGAGCCAGAGCGCGATCGGGATGGCCTTCGGGATGGTGGTCTCGGGGTCGCGGACCTCCTCGCCGAGGGTGGCCAGCCGTGCGTAGCCGGCGAAGGCGAAGAACAGCAGGCCGCCGGACCGCAACACGCCCCAGACACCGCCGGCAGCCGCGGTGTCGAGGTTGTCAACCGACGCTCGTCCACCGAGCAGCGTCGCGGCGACGACGACGGCAAGGGCGGCGAGCACGATCGTGACGATGATGCGCGTCAGACGGGCGGTCTTCTCCACGCCGCGGTCGTTCACCGCGGTCATCACGACGACCGCCGTGACGCCGATGGGCCGGGCTAGGTCGGCGTGGACGTAGGCGCCGAACGTCAGCGCGATGGCGGCCAGGCTGGCGGTCTTGCCAACGACGAAGCTCCACCCAGCCAGGAAGCCCCAGTAGTTGCCGAGGCGCTCACGTGCGTAGACGTAGGTGCCGCCGGACTCGGGGTAGACGGCCGCCAGCTGGGCTGACGAGGTGGCGTTCGCGTACGCGACAAGTGCGGCGAGGGCGAGGCCGGCCAGCATCCACGTTCCCGCGGCAGCCGCCGCGGGGCCGGGCGCGGCGAACACGCCGGCGCCGATCATCGCGCCGAGGCCGATGGTGACCGCGTCGGCGGTGGACAGGCGCCGATCGAGCTCCTGTGATCGGCGGGTCGTCATCCGGGTGCTCGTCGGGGACGGCGGTGCGCCAGCGGATCGACACGATGAGACGGGGTTCGGCAACCGCGCCGCGTTCGCGGCTCAGCGCCTCAACGAGGCGACGGATAGGCGCCGCCGCCGGGCGCCGTATCGGGCTCGGGATCGGCGCTGGCCTGTGGGGGTGGGTCTGCGTGGGGCTCCTTGTCGGAGCCGCGACCCGGGTGGGGTTCAGGCGGGCCGTTCCGCTTCCGGCGGTCGTCTGGCGCCAGCTGCGAGGAGCCACCGTCATTTGGCGCCGGCTCGGACACCGATGGCGGTGGGGCGCCCGGCTGGGAGATCGGTGCGGCACCCGAGGGCGGCGGCGTCCCCGACGTCGAGCCGACATCCGCGGACGGTGCTGTGGCCGACGAGCCGGTACCCGCCGACGGTGGTGTGCCGGACGACGTCGCGCCGGACGGAGCCGCCGCCGTCGTCCCGCGGGCACCGGCTCGGCTGTTGTCGACGCCGCTCGGCGTCCACGACGCGGCGTCACCCACCGTCGGGCGATCCTGCTGGTCGGCGGGGTCTGACGACGTCTCGGCGCTGTCGTCATCGGCCTCGAGGACGGTGTGGATCTCGGCGGCCGCGCGACGACCGTCCATCCGTGTCGAGGACGACACGTCAGCGACGACCGGTGGGAGGTCGCTGACCCCGGCGGTGCGGGGCGCCGCGGTGGTCTGGGGCAGAAGCCCCAAGACCAGCGTGGCGGTCGCGATCGCCGTCACAGCGACCCCGGCCGTGGCGCTGGTGTTGGCGAACGCGGGGCGCGCGACATGGCTGATGTTGCGCAACAGCGGGACGCCGGACAACCACGCCAGCGGCCCGGCGACGCGCTGCAGCCGCGGGATCGACAGGCTCAGGAAGGCACGGACCACGTCGGGGTCGAAGTGGGCGCCGGCGCACCGCGTCAGCTCCTCGCGGGCGGCGGCCACCCCCATCGGCGCGCGGTACGTCCGGTGACCGGTCATCGTCTCGAACGCGTCTGCGACCGACACGATGCGGGCGGCGAGCGAGATCTCCTGCCCGGCGAGACCGCCCGGGTAGCCGCTGCCGTCGAAGCGCTCGTGGTGCTGGCGGATCGCCTGGCCCCACTCACCGAGCCAGGGCAGCAACCCCGCGGCGATGTCGGCCCCGTGGTCGGGATGGCGGCGGATGACCTCCCACTCCTCGGCGTCCGGCTCCCCGTCCTTGTTCAGTGTCTGGGCGGGGACGGTGAGCTTGCCGATGTCGTGCAGTAGCGCGGCCCAGCGCAGCCGGTCGAGGTCGTCACCGACGATGCCGAGCTCCCGGCCGAGCACCTCGGCGTAGGCGCGGACCCGTTCGGAGTGCCCGCGCGTGCTGCGGTCGTGGCTGCTGAGGTTCGCCATCAGGGCCAAGATGGTCGCCGCCGCGGGGTTGGCGTCGTCACCGTCGGCCGTTTGGTCTGCGGCCAGGGTGCGCAGTTGACGGACGCCTCCCGAGCGCAGTGCCAGGCGGAAGCGGTCCGGAGCTTCTCCGGGGAACAGCAGCGACAGGTCGAGCAGGTACGACAGGGGGAGCAGGCGACGTGCCAGCCGTTCGACAAGCCACAACGTGGCCAACGCGGCTGCTGCCAGTGCCAACCACGCCAGGACGATCCCGAAGATCGTCGCTGGCCGGGGCAGGAGCCCCGCGAGGGTCCACGACGTGAGCACGGCGACCACGACCGGGCTGGCCAGGACGGTGCCACGCAACAGCCTGGCGGCGACGGGGCGTCGCCGCCAGCGGTGGGTTCCAGCAGCCCCCGTTTGTTCCCCTCCGGGTCGTCATCCACACGATACGTCATCGTCGCCGTTCGTGTGGCCGAAACGACGGAAAGTTCCCGACTGCGCGTTCACGGTCGCGTGGCCGTCAGCACTAGGTGGGCGCGGTGGACGCCGGTCGGGATGAAACGCCGGCGATGTCGACGCCGGTGGCGTCTGGGCGTGGGAGCCGGCACAGCGCGATCAGGTCCAGGCTCGCGTCGAGTGCATCATCACGGAGCTCGAACCACGACGCATCGACGCGGTGGACCAGTCGACGAACGCCTGCCGGCCACGACTCGGGTGGGCTGCCCGCCAGCACGTGTGGGACGGCGTCGCGGAGCATCCGGTCGGCCGTCTTCAGCAACGTGCCGTGGTGGACGCCGAGCAGGCATCCGACGTGGAAACCGGCTTCGGTCAGCGCGGCCCGCAGCTCATCGGCCGTGAACTCGCGGGCGTGAAAGGGGTTGACGGGGGTGTCGGACGGTGTGAACGTCAGCCGGTTGGGTGTGGACACGACCAGCTCACCGCCCGGCCGCAGCACGCGGCGCAGGCTGGCGAGGAACGCCTCGACGTCCCAGACGTGCTCGATGACCTGGAGGGAGACGACCAGGTCGACGCTGTCGTCGGGTAGCGGAAGGTCGCTGAGCTCTGCCTCGACCGCCTCGACCTGCGGGTAGCGGCGGGCGACGTGGGCCACGACCTGCGGGTCGACGTCGACGGCCACGACCCGGGCCGCACCGGCTGCGGCGAGCGCCGCCGCGCCGTATCCCTCGCCGCAGCCCGCATCCAGGACAGCCAGGCCCGGTGCCTTGGCGGCCGCCAGCCGGTAGGCAACGACGTGCCGCTCGAACCAGTACCGCTCGTCCGCCACGTCGGGGACGGTGCGTTCGCCGGTCACGGTCAGCAGGGGCAAGGTGGTGGTCATGGCCGTCCTCGGGCGCTCTCCGGGATTTGACGGTCCCATGGTGCGAACGGTAGCAAGCGCGGTGCGCCCGAGCCGCAACCGGCGCGTGAGTCCCCATGCGTCCGTCAGCAACCGGTCACCACGGCGCGACGGAAGTAGCGTCAGCCATCTTCAGGTGAGGAAGGATGTCGGTGAAAGTCATCGTCGCCGTCAAGCGGGTCCCCGACACCGCCGGCGAGAAGCCTCTCGATCCCGACGACCGCACCCTCGACCGTGACGCGGTCGACTCGGTGCTGTGCCCGATGAACGAGTACTCCATCGAGGAGGCGGTTCGGCTCAAGGAGCGGCATGGGGCCGAGCTGCGGGCTCTGCTGATGGGACCTGACAACGCCCAGTCGGTGATCCGCAAGGCGCTGTCGTACGGGCTCGACTCCGCCGTCCACATCAGCGACGCGGCCATCGCGGGATCCGACGCGATCGCGACCGCGAAGGTGATCGCGGGAGCGCTCCGCCACGAGGAGTTCGACCTCGTGCTGATGGGCGC
>JALYHG010000074.1 GCA_030776725.1 Actinomycetota bacterium | reverse complement strand
GACCACAAGCCTTGGTGGGTCGCCCGCCGCGAGGGCCATCACCCGCAGGCTGAGCTGTCGCCCGGGAAGCTCTCCAGCCGCCTGGCCGACTACCAGGCACGGCAGGACCAGCGCACCCCCGCCGACGACAACTGACGGGGTTCGGCGGGCTCGGCCGGTCGCCAGGTCCGCGGCGAGACGCGCTCTCCCCTGCCGGACCGCGACCCCGACCTTCGTTCACGGGGGGTTGACGCCGCGACCGTACGGTCGTCGTGTCTTCGCAGCAGGATCGGCCGATGTCAGGCAGTCGGGACGGCGCCCCCCTGCGCAGCGTCGAGGGGGCGGACTACGACGAGCGGCGCTTCCTCGCCGTCATGCGCGAGGCGGTCGACGTCCTCGAGGCGCACGGGGTCCCGCACGTGCTGATGGGTGGGATCGCGGTCGCGGCGCTGGGCCGGCCGCGCTGGACCCACGACGTCGACGTCTTCCTGCGCCCCGACGATGCGCGACGTGCGCTCGGGGTGCTGAACGACGCCGGCTTCGCACCCGAAGAGCACGACCCGCTGTGGATCTTCAAGGCGGTCAAGGACGAGGTGCTGGTCGACCTGATCTTCCGTAGCCAGGGTGACATCTACCTCGACGGCGACATGCTGGCCCGTGCCATCACCACCACGTTCAAGGGTGAACGGATCCGTGTGCTCCCGCCCGAGGACCTGATCGTGATCAAAGCGGCCGCCCACACGGAGGACACCGCCTACCACTGGTTCGACGCGCTGGCGGTCCTGACCAACAACGAGCTCGACTGGCGCTACCTGCTGCGGCGCGCGCCGCACTCGATCCGGCGGGTGTTGAGCTTCCTGGTGTTCGCCGAGTCCAACGACGCGCCCGTCCCACGGTGGGCCGTCCTCGACCTGATGGACCGCGTGTACGGCCTGCGAGGAGAGCCGGCGCGGGTCCCCGACGGGTCCGACGGCACCCAAGAGAACGGCATCGCCGTCGAGGCACGTGAACGCCTCCGACGTGATCCGCGGACGGCTGACGTCGACGTGGAGGTGACCACGCACGGCGACACGATCATGCTGACCGGTGAGGTCGCGACCGAGGAGCGGCGCGCCCTCCTCGACGACGTCGCCGCAGAGCTCTTCCCCCACCGACGGATAGACAACCGCACCGACGTGCGACGGCTCGAAGAGCCGGTCACCGTCGAGGAGATCAGCTGATGAACGTGGCCGCCGTCGGCGACGTCCACATCGGGACTGACTCGGTCGGTCGGCTCGCCCAGCACCTGCGGGACGTCGACCAGCACGCTGACGTGCTGCTCCTCGCCGGTGATCTCAGCCGCCGCGGGCAGTTGGATGAGGCCAGGGTGGTGGTCGGCGAGCTCGCGGACGTGACGGTCCCGGTGGTGGCCGTGCTCGGCAACCACGAGTTCGAATCCGAGCTCCATGACGAGTTCCGGGCGGTGCTCGAGGACGCCGGGGTCACCGTGCTCGAAGGCGAGTCCACCGTGATCGACGTGGACGGCCAACAGCTCGGGATCGCAGGGACCGTCGGTTTCGGTGGCGGGTTCCCCGGTGCGACCTGCGCCGACTTCGGCGAGGCGGAGATGAAGCACTTCGTGGCACGCAGCCGCGACCTCGCGAGCGCGCTCGCACACCGCCTGCGCGAGCTCGCCGATGCGCGCGTGCAGACGCGGATCGCGTTGCTGCACTACGCCCCGGTCCGCGACACGCTCACCGGAGAGCACCCCGAGCTGTACCCGTTCCTCGGCAGTCACTGGCTCGCTGATGCGGCGGACCGAGGCGGTGCCGACCTCGTCTTGCACGGCCATGCCCACCACGGTGTGGAACGCGGTCTGACGCCGGGCGGTATCCCTGTGCGCAACGTGGCGCAACCGGTGATCCGCCGACCCTACGCCGTGTACCGCGTGGGGGAAGGCAGCGACGTCGACCACACCGGGCAGCTCACTGCCCGGTAGTGGCGTGGACCCTGTCAGCGCACTGCATCGACTCGTGGTCGAGGTCGCCCGCGACCCTGCGCTCGCCGATGACCTCGCGCTGCGTGGCGGCGCGGCCCTGCACCACCTGCACCTCGACCGGCCGCTGCGGCGCTGCGACGACCTGTCGTACGGGCGGACGTCGTCAACCGGGCTCGGCCCGATCCTGGAGGGCTTGCGCCTGGTCGCCGGCCGCCTCGACATGGTCATCGAGCGGCCCGAGCTCCGCGACGACGGGCTGCACGCCCGGATCGACGCGCCCGCCGAGCCGGGCACGCTGTCCGTGTCGGTCGATGCGCACGCGATCGAGCCGTGCCGACCGCACGTCCGTCGGCGCTTGCGGGTCGGGTTCGGGCCGGGGGCGACCGAGGCTGACGTTCTGACGTTCGCGCTCGATGACATCCTGGCGTTGACGCTCCGGCAGCTGTCGCAGCGCCGCGACCCGCGTGACCTGTTCGACCTGTGGGCCGGCCTCACGATCGGCGACGCCAGCGCCGGGGACGTCGCCTCCTGCTTCCGTCACTACGTCGCACCCGCGCAGGCCCCAGCCGACGAGCTGCTCGATCACCTCGAGCTGACGCTGGCCGACGAGGCGGTCCGAGACGGGTTCGTGCACCTGACCGTCCGCGCCCCGGTCGACTCGATCGACGACGCCGACGCGGTGGTGCGGGGTGTCATCTCCGCCATCCCGTAACGGGTCGTGTTCGCCGCGGCTACGGTGCGAGCATGTCGCGCGGAGGGACGTGATGGCCGAGCACCTGTTCCGCCCCGGCGACGATCTGCGCAACGGGGAGGTCTTCGTCCTGGCCAGGTGCAGCTGCGGCTGGGAAGGGGCCGCCTACCCGGAACCCGACCAGGGCTACGCCGACGCGCAGCTGGAGTTCGACGACCACCTCGAGGATGTCAAGGCCGAGGAACCGCCGGCCCTGTAGGTCTCTCCGAGCGCCTTCACGCCCAAGGCGTGAGCGCGGCCAGGCGCCCAGCCAACGTCAGCGCGTAGCTCCGTCCCCGCTCACCGTCCTCGAAGCGTCTCAGCCAAGCCGGGGGGATGGCCTGCAGGCCGCCCGCGGCGCCCAGCACGGCCCCTGCCATCGCCGCGATCGTGTCGGCGTCACCACCCAACCCCAGCGCCAGTTCGATCCCGTCTCGCAACCCGTCGGCGTGGCCGCGGCCCACAGCGCTGCGGGAACCGAGCGTTGCGCGGTCACGGTGTTGCCCAGCCGCTTGGCGACGTCGGCGAACTCCAGGTCTTCGTCGGCTGACCAGCCGTCCACCAGTTCAGCGGCCGCCTCCACGCCGGTCCGTAGCTCGTCGCTGGATGGCACCCCGGCCAGCTCAGCCAGCTCCCCGCGCCCGAAGCGGCCCCGGCCGGCGGCCAACCCCACCGCGCGCGCCTGCACCAGCGCCCCATCGATGCCCAGCGTGTGGACGTGGGTCACCGCCGCCTGGCGGCCGGCGACGGCTTCCAGGGTGTCGGGGTGGTCGGCCCACAGCACGCCGACCGGCGCGACCCGCATCGCGGCGCCGTTCCCGAACGAGCCGCTCGGGAAGATCGCGGTCGCGGCGTCCTCGACCGAGGTCCCCTTCCGCCACTCCTCGATGATCCCGTGCATGCCCGCTCCGTACCCGCGCCACGGCTGGTAGTGGGCGAGGAAGGTCGCGGCCAGCCGTTCGGGGTCGACGTGGGGCGCGTCGCACAGGTGCTCGGCCAGAGCCAACGTGAGCTGTGTGTCGTCGGTGTAGACCAGCTCCGCGTCGTCCTCCGAGCGTCGCAGCCGGTCGCGTGATGCCCGGTCAGGGGCGGGTCGGCTGCCCTCCCACCGCGCCCCGAGGGCGTCACCGGCGAACGTGCCCAGCAGCGCGCCAGCGGCGGTCTCCTCGCGGGTCGGCACGTCAGCCCTTCACCGCGCCCATCGTGAAACCGGCGATGAAGCGCTCCAGGAACAGGTTGAACACGAACGCGATCGGGACGGCGACCAGGACCGCTGCGGCTTGCAGCGATTGCCAGAAGAACACGTCACCGCGGACGAGTTCGGTGGGAACGCCAACGCTGATCGTCTTCTCCGCGGTCGGCGACACGAACGCCAGAGCGTAGATGAACTCGTGGGCGGTGAGGGTGAAGGCGAACACCACCACGGCGATGATCCCGGGGAACGCCAGGGGGATCACCGTCCGGACGAACGCCCCGACACGGCTGTAGCCGTCCACCATCGCCTGTTCCTCGACGTCACGTGGGATGGATTTGAGGAACCCGATCAGCAGCCACACCGAGACGGGGATCGTGATGGTGGGGTACACCACGACCAGCGACCAGGTCGAGTCCTGCAGCCCCAGTGCCGCGACGACGCGGGTGAGCGAGATGAACAGCAGCGTGGGTGGGATCAGGTAGACGAAGAAGATCGCGATCCCCAGCGGCCCGGCCCACGGCATGTCGAGCCGGGCGAGGCTGTAGGCGGCGGGCAGGCTGACCACGAGCGTGATCACGACCACCAGGAACCCCACCCACAGGGTGTTCCACACGAACGTGTCGAACGCGGTCCGCGACAACAGGTAGCTCACGTGCTCCAGCGTGGGTGGGTCGTTGAAGACGAACGGGTTGTTGGACTTGCGGTACAGGTCGCGGTCCTGCTTGAACATCGTCACCAGGCTCCACAGGAACGGGCCCGCGGCCAGCAGTGCTGCCAGCACCGCCGTCACGTACAGCCCGGTCCGCCCCAGTGTCCGGCGTCGACCCGCGCGGCGGCGGGCGCGCTCGACCTGCCGAGGATCGCGGATGTCGAGGACGGCCGTCACATGACCTCCATGCGGCGCACCGCCCGCAGGATCGCGATCGCCGACGCCAGCAGGAGCGGGAACAGGAACAGGGCGACCGCCGCTCCCTGGGCCAGGTCACCACCTTCGATGCCCTTGCGGAACGCCCAGCTGGCCAGCACCTCGGTGGCGTGGGTGGGACCGCCACGGGTCAGGACGAACACCACCGCGATGTCCGTGAACGTCAGGATGGCGCCGAACAGTGCCGCGACAGCGATGATGGGGAGGGTCAGCGGGAGCGTCACCTCGAACAGCTTCCGCCAGAAGCCGGCGCCGTCGATGGCCGCCGCGTCGTTGATCTCGTCGGGGATCGCCACCAGGCCCGCCATGATGATCACCGCAGCCAACGGAACGATCCGCCAGGTGTGCACGGCGATGACGGAGGCCATGGCGAGGTTCGGCTTGCCGAGCCAGAACATGTTCGACTCGATCGCGCCGGCCCAGCGCAGCACCCAGTCGATCGGGCTGAACACCGAATCGAGCATCCACAGCCACGCGATCGCCGCCAGCGACACCGGCGTGGTCCACGGCAGCAGCACCAGGAACCGCACGAACCACTTCCCGCGGAAGTCGGCCACCAGGATCATCGCCAGCGCCTTGGCGAGGACCACCACCAGCGCCATCGACACGGACGTGAAGATCAGCGTGTTCCTGAGCGACCGCCAGAACACCGGGTCGGCGAACATCGCCCGGTAGTTGTTCCAGCCCACCCAGTCGAAGCTGGGATCACCGACGGTGACGTCGCTGAAGCTGAACCCGATCGCGAGGAGGAACGGGATCGCGACCAGGGCGATGATGTAGACGACCGCTGGAAGGAGGAACAGCGGCCCCAGGACGTCCTCGCGGTCGGCGATCGAGCGTCGGGCACGTTCCCGTCCCGCCGCACGCTCCCAGGTCGCCTCGACCATGCGGTCGGTCAGGCGCGGACCGGGCGCGGCTGGGCGCGCTGGCCGCTGTCGCGGTCGAAGAACCTGAGGTCGCGCTCGTGGACCGCGAACTGGTAGGTCTGTCCGTGGTGGATCGTGGTGGTGACGGTGGCGGGCAGCCGGGCGATCACCCGGGTCTCGTCCCCGATGCCGGTCACGGTGCCGTACAGGTGCCGGTCGCCGCTGAGGTGCTCGATGCGGTGGACGTGGAACGGCATGGTGACCCGGCTGCCGGCGCCCGAGACGGCGTCGTTGGGCAGGAAGGTCTCGGGGCGGAACCCCAGCAGGTGGTCGTCACGGGCAACCAGGTTCATCGGCGGCGATCCCAGGAACGTCGCGACGAACGTGTCGGCCGGGTCGTCGTACACCGCGGTGGGCGGACCCACCTGACACAGCTTCCCCTCGTACATCACCGCGATGCGGTCGCCCAGCCCCATCGCCTCGACCTGATCGTGTGTGACGTAGATCGTGGTCGTCCCGACGCCAGCCTGGAACTGTTTGAGCTCGTCACGAGCGACCGCGCGGAGCTTCGCGTCGAGGTTGGACAGCGGCTCGTCCAGCAGGAAGACGCTCGGCTCGCGGACCAGCGCCCGCGCGAGGGCCACCCGCTGCCGCTCGCCACCGGACAGGTGACGCGGCCGGCGGTCGAGGAGGTGGGCGATGCCGAGCAGCTCCGCGGCCCACTCGGCCTTCCGGCGCCGCTCCGCCCTGTCGAGCTTCTCGGCTTTGAGCGGGAAGGTGATGTTGTCGCGGACCGTCTTGTGGGGGTACAGGGCGTAGCTCTGGAACACCATCGCGATCTGTCGGGCGCGGGGCGGGAGCCCGTTGACCACGTTCCCGCCGATCAGGACCTCGCCTTCGGTCGGCTGCTCGAGTCCCGCGATCGTGCGCAGCAGCGTCGTCTTCCCGCAACCGGACGGTCCGAGCAGGACCAGGTACTCCCCCTCGTCTGTGCGGATGTCGACCCCGTCGACGGCGTGGACGTCCCCGCCGTGGTAGTGCTTCTTGAGCTGCCGGACCTCGACGACGACTGCCATGTCCGCTCAGGCGCCTCCGCCGCCCACCAGACCTCGCTGGCGGTACTTGTCGAAGATCGGCTTGATCTGCGCCTCCGCGTCGGCGACGGCATCCGCGGGCGAGAGCTCGCCGCGGGCCGCCTTGGCCATCATGTTCGGCAGCACGAACGTGCCGAACACCTCACCGATCGCGGTGTTGGACGGGCCGGGGTGACCGATGTTCGTGCTCCAGTCCACCGCGTCCTTGAGGACCGCCAGCTTGTCGGGCGGCTGCGCCCCGAACGGGTCGTTGCTGAGCCACTCGTCGAGCTTGGGGACACGCTCGAGGAACGCCGGGAAGTCGTACAGCTTCGACTCGAAGGCGGCCCTGTGGAAGTTCGCGGTGTAGTGCAGCAGGAACTCCTTGGCGGCGTCCACGTTCTGCGCGTGCGACGGGACGATCCAGTTGTACAGCACGTGCTGCGCCGCGAGCTGCGCTGCCGGCCCCTGCAGGGCGGGGACGAAGAACACGTCGCGGGCCACCTCGGGGTTGGCGTCCTGCGCGGTGCGCCACGCCGAGATCGAGTTGAGGATGTACGACAGCTCCCCGGCGATCAGCCCCTGGTTGTTCGATGCGGCGTTCCACGCGAAGACCTCGTCGGTCATGGCTTGCTCGTACAGGTTGCGCATGAACTCCACGGCGGCGATCGTCTCGTCCGAGTTGATCACCACGTTCTCGTTCTCATCCTGCACCGAACCGCCGAACGACCACAGCAGCGCCCGGGCCGCCATGTTGGAATCGATCTCCTGCGACATCCCGATGCCGAGCTGCACGTTGAGCCTGTTCTTGATCTCCGCTCCGCCCTCACGCAGCTCGTCCCACGTCGACGGCCCGTCGGGCAGGCCGACCTGTTCCCACAAGCTCCTGCGGTAGTCGCCGGGGTCGGGCACCCACCCGGGGCTGTAGGCGTAGAACTTCTCGGTGTTGGGGTTGAAGCTGGATTTGCGGCACAGATCGAGCTGCTCGCCGAACCGGTTCACCGCCTCCTCGGTCACGTCGGTCAGGTCCACGACGCTGGGTTCAAACTGCGACAGCGGGGCGATGTACTGGATCAGGTCGTGGCCCCCACCAGCGGCGATCTCCGACGAGATCCGGGTCGGGATGTCCGCCACGTTGATGTGGTCGACGGTGACCTTGACGCCGACCTCGTTCCCCCACTCCTTGGCGAACGGATCGAACCAGTCGTCGTGCGCCGGGACGAAGTGGCTCCAAAGCAGGATCTTGAGTTCTCCTGACAGCGTCGTCGTCGGCTCGGTGTAGGTCTCGGTCGGCGTGACCGTCGGCGTCTGGCTGGCTCTCTGCTCTCCGCCGCCGCCGCACGCAGCCGCCAGCGTGGCGACCCCGACGCCCTTGATGAAACCTCGCCGCGTGATGCTGAACCCCGGATGCCCCGCCATGGCTCCTCCTTGTGGTCCCGCCTGCGACGCCGCGCGGCTCCGACCGGCGGCGAGCAACGGCACGAGCGTGTCACAACGGTAGTCCGGTCTGACGTAGCGTGGGACACTCGCAGCGAGAGGACGGTGCCGATGCAGGCTGTGACGATCCAGACGACCGGTGGTCCCGACGTTCTGGGCACCGAGGAGCTGGACACACCCGATCCCGGTCCCGGCCAGGTCCGCGTCCGGATCGAGGCCGCCGGGATCAACTTCATCGACACCTACCTCCGCAGCGGCGCGTACAGCCTGGACCTCCCGGCCGTGCTGGGCGTGGAAGCCGCGGGCGTGGTGGACGCCGTCGGCGAGGGCGTCGACGGCTTGCGCGGGGGCGACCGGGTGGCCTACACGGGGGTGCGCGGGGCGTACGCCGAGTACGCCGTGGTCCCCGCCGACCGGCTGGTCACCGTCCCAGGCGCGGTCGACGTGCGCACCGCCGCAGCCGTGATGCTGCAGGGCATGACCGCGCACTACCTGACGCACAGCACGTACGTGGTCGACGACGGCGACACGGCTTTGGTGTTGGCCGCAGCCGGAGGGGTCGGCCACCTGCTGGTGCAGCTGGCCGTCCGGCGGGGCGCGCGGGTGATCGGGACCGTGTCGACCGAGGAGAAGGAGTCCCTGGCGCGGCAGTTGGGGTGCGACGAAGTCGTGCGCTACACCGAGGTGGACCTCGTCGAGGCGGTCCGGGACCTCACCGACGGAGCCGGCGTCGACGTCGTGTACGACTCGGTCGGGCGCGACACGTTCGCCCAGAGCCTGGACTGCCTACGGCCACGCGGGTACCTGGTGCTGTTCGGCCAGTCGAGTGGGGCGGTAGAGCCGCTCGATCCCCAGGTGCTCAACAACAAGGGGTCGCTGTTCCTCACCCGTCCGAGCCTGACCCACTACGTGGCCCGCCGGGAGGAGCTCGAGTGGCGCTCCGGCGATCTCTTCGCGTGGATCGTGGGCGGTGAGCTTCACGTCCGAGTCGACCGTACCTTCCCGTTGGCCGAGGCGGCTGAGGCGCACCGCTACATCCAGGGCCGCAACACCAGGGGCAAGGTCCTGCTGGTGCCCTGACCCAGCGTCGCACCGCACGTCGTCGGGCCGTGGCGGGGCACGTGCGAGGCCACCGCGATCGTTCGACGCCGAGGAGGCCGGCCAGATGTCGCTCGCGTTCCGCACCGGTCCGTTCGGGGACCGCCCACGAGGGCTGTCCAACGCGAGCTTGCCGCGACACGTGCTGTACTTCGAGGACACGCCGAAGCGGGTCCGCGTCGTGTTCCACGGTGAGACGGTGGCCGACAGCCGCAACGTGAAGCTGCTGCACGAGACCGGACAGGTCGCCGCGTACTACTTCCCGCAGGACGACGTTCGCCATGATCTCCTGCGCGTGGCGGGCGTGCGCGAGGACACGACCCAGAAGGGGACGGCGGCTGCCTACGACGTCGTCGTCGGTGAGCGGGTGGTGAGACGAGCGGCCTGGTCCTACGCCGATCCGGCTCCGGCGGCCGCGTTCCTCGCCGGCCACGTCACGTTCCAGTGGGATCAGATGGATGCGTGGTTCGAGGAGGACGAGCAGGTGTTCCTCGAACCCCGCGACCCGTATCACCGCGTCGACGTGCTGCGCAGCTCGCGTCACGTCCGCATCGAGGTCGCCAACGAGCTCGTCGCCGAGTCGCGTCGTCCGCGGCTGGTGGTGGAGACCGGCGCCCGCCCCCGCTACTACCTCCCCGCAGACGACGTGCGCACCGATCTGATGGTCGAGAGCGACACCCGCACGCGCTGCCAGTACAAGGGGCTCGCGTCTTACTGGTCGGTTCGGGCCGGTGGCAGCCTGATCCACGACCTGGTCTGGTCCTACCGTCAGCCCCTGCACGACGGCGACCCGATCGCCGAGATGGTGTGCTTCCCCCAGGAGCACGACCGCGTCTTGGTGGAGGTCGACGGTGAGCCGGCTGCGTGAGAGACCTGTCTCGCCGCGTCAGGGCGCCCGGTGGCCCGCTAGCTCGTCGACGAAGCGCCGGAGCCGCTCGACGGCCACCTGGTCGACGGGGTCGGCGAACCGTGACAGGCGCTGCTTGAGGTCCCGGTAGGTGTCGGCCTCCATGCCGCAGCGACGGCACTGCTCCAGGTGGTCAGCGACCTCGCGCGCCGTGGTCACCGTCAGTTCATCGTCGAGGTAGCTCTGCAGGACGCGGGCGACCTGTCCGCAGTCGAGCGCGTCGTCGCGGCGGCGCCGCCGCCAGAACATCCACGTCATCGACCGCCTCCCCGCGCGTGACCCGAACCGTGCAGCTGATCGCGCATCTTCTTCCTCGCCCGATGCAACCGACTCATCACCGTCCCGGCCGGGATGCCCAGTGCATCGGCGGCCTCCCGGTACGTCAACCCATCGACATCGACCAGGACGACGACCGCGCGGTGCTTGTCGGACAGCGACCGCAGAGCGTCGGCGACCGCGGGATCGAGCGCATCGGCCAGGACGTGCTCCTCCGGGCCGGTGCGCCCGTCGGCACCGCGCGCCGGGGCCCTAGCGAGGACCTTCTCGGAGAACTCTGAGGTCACCGGGCGACGCCTGCGCAGCTGGTTCTTCCAGGTGTTGCGCAAGATGGTGAGCAGCCATGCCCGCGGATGACGACCGTCGAAGCGGTCGACGGCGCGGTAGGCACGGACCAGTGCGTCCTGCACCAGATCCTCCGCGACATGCGGATCGCGGGTCAGCCGGCGCGCCACCCGCAACATCACGTCCAGCTCCGGGACGACGTAGGCACGGAACGCGTCGTCGCGTTCGGTCGACGCCGTCGGCTCCGGGTCGATCACAGCCATCCACCGGCTGCTCGCATGGTGCGTCGCACCGCTCGTCGACCGATCGCGGGCCAGTCCGACCGGTCACGTGCCCCTGCCGCCATGGGCCGCTCCTCCTGTGGTCTCCGGAGGTGGCAACCCGGTCGCCACGCCGCACTCTTCCATGCGTCGCCCGTCTGGCGGTCGCGGCGGCCGTCACGGCGTCTCCGTCGGTGACGGACGATCTGTCGGACGGGACCCAGCGCTCAGCGGACAGAGACGATGTGGTCGCCGACGTCCACGAGGTCGAACAGTTCGATGATGTCGTCGTTGGACAGGCGAACGCAGCCGTGGGACGCATCGCGGCCGAGCGAATCGACGTTCGCGGTCCCGTGGAAACGGATGCCGGCTGCATCCCAGTTGAGCGCCCGCAGCCCGAGAGGGTTGTTGGGCCCTGGTTCGATCCGCCGTGGCAGCCCGCGACCCCAGCCGTTGGGCGCGGGGTTGGTCCAGACCGGGTTCGGGCGTTTGAGCGTCACGTGGTAGATGCCGGTCGGCGTGGGGTAGTTCCCCGTCCCGACCGCCACCACGTAGGAGCGCACGCGTCGCCCGTCGACCCACAGGTCGAGCTGGTGATCGCCCTGCCGGAGGAACAGGATGCGGCGGTACGCAGCCGTGGTCTTCTCGGGTTGCACGGCCACGGTTGCCACATCGACGCTGCTCGCCAGCCCCTCAGGGGAGCCCGCCTGGGTCACCGCTTGCATGAGACGCTCGATCGTCGCTCCCTGGTTCACGGTGCGGCCAGGCTGCTCGGGGACGATGGTGGGGCGGGTCCGGTCGTAGGCGAGTTGGGCGTCGACCGGTTCCTGGTGCAGCTCATCAGCGATCCGGGCGACCAGATCGCGAGCCTTCGCCGTCGGGTACTGCAGCGTGGCGTCGCCGGTGAACGGCACCGTGTGGCCGCGCCAGCGAACCTCGGCCAGCGTCGTCCACGACACGTTCCGTGACACGTCGACAGCGGCTTGGGCGACGTCGCGAGCCGTGGTGGTCACACCCAGTTCTCGGGGTGTCGTCTCCCACGTCCGCTCCTCGAACCGCAGCGTGATGGGGCGGTCGAGACGCGCCGCCAGGACCGCGTCGACGGCGGCCGTGGCCTCGTCGACGGTCATACCGCCCACGTCGACGCCGTTGATCACCGCACCGGGGAGTGCCCGGTTCTGCCACGTGCGGCGGTAGTCGGCCATGTCGAGGGCGACGGCGGCCGAGCCGGTCCCCAGGATCAGGACCGCGGCCGCCGCGAGCGCGGTGACGGCCACCCACCAACTGCCGCGGTCCCCGCGCTGATGCGACGTCCAGGACACCGACGACGTCATGGGTCCCCTCACATCGATGCCTGGCTGATCCGCCTTCGGGTCAGTCTCGTTCGAAGGTACGCCCTGTCAACTTCTCGGTCGTGGCTGGCGGGACCACCGACCGGACAGTGCCGTCCGTCAGATGTTGCCCTCGGCGGCGCTGATGTCGGCGAGCGCCGAGCCGGGAGCAGCGACGAGCGCCCCCGCGCCGTGCCTCAACCGGGGAAGGCGGGGGGGCGGCTCGCCGAGTGCCACAGCTCGTCGTCGACGACCTGGAGAACCAACTCGTCCAGCACTTCCGGAGCGAAGTCCAGCAGTCGCCACATCTCGATCGAGTCGCCGACCTCGCTGGTCCAGCGGGCGAGCACCTCGTCGTCATCTCGGTCGAGTTCGATGAACAACGTCCTGCGCGGTGTGCGCCGGACCGTCGTCACCTCGGTGACGAACTCCTCACCGGTCTCGCTGAACCCGGAGCGAGACACCACCGACTCCGCCGCCTCGGCCTCCAACTGGCCGAGCAACGCTCGTAGGCGCTCAACCAGCTCGGCGTGCCGCCGGGCACGGGCCTGGCTGCGGGCCTCCGCGCGGCCCGCGTCTCGCTCGGCCCGCTCCTGCTCGTCACGGAGCCGTTGCTGTTCGGCGTTCTGGCGTTCGTGTTCGAGTTCGACGTTCCGCGTGAGCCTCGCGCGTAGCGCGTCCTGGAAGTCGTCCATATGGCACTCCGTCGATCGAGATCTGGGTGTGGGTTCGCCGCCCCGGACGGCCGTCGTCGGCTGCGTTGGCGGGGCGGCTGTTGTGGGTAGCCTCCCGACCATGGATGAGCCACCGTTCGAGATCGTCCCGGGTTTGTACCAGTCCGGGACACCCCGGCAGGTCGACGCGGACGTGGTGATGAACCTACAGATGCGGCCGCCCAGCTACCTCCCCGAGCAGCCGCAGGCCGAACAGTTCATCTCGATGTGGTGGCCGATCCACGACGGCCCGATGCCGGACGCGCGGATGGTGCGGTCGCTGGCCACGTTCATCTCGCGGCTTCTCGACGAGGAGCGGAGGGTGCTGATCCACTGCGCGGCTGGGAACAACCGCTCCGGCCTGGTCGTCGCCCGCACGCTGATCGAGCGGGGGCGCTCACCGCAGGAGGCGATCGGCGCGGTGCGCAGTGCCATCCCGAGTGCGCTGTCGAACCCGGAGTTCGAGAGCTGGCTGCTGAACGAACGGCCACCCGAGCGGTCGTAGCCGGCCCCCTGCCCACTCGTCCGGTAGCGAACATCTGTTCGTAGAGGTCATACTCGCGTCGTGGCATCCTCGACCGAGCAGCTGGTTCGCGCCGCGATCGCGAGCGGTGTTCGCGACGAGCGTGTCCTGGAGGCGTTGCGGTCAGTGCCGCGGCACCACTTCGTCCCTGACGACCAGCTCCACCGCGCCTACCGCGACCGTCCACTCCCGATCGGCCACGACCAGGTGACAACCCAGCCGTCGCTGGTGGCGGCGATGGTCGAAGCGTTGCAGCTGTCGGGCTCGGAGCGGGTGTTGGAGGTCGGGACGGGCCTGGGCTACCAGGCAGCCATCCTCGGGCAGCTCGCCGCCGAGGTGTGGAGCGTCGAGCGGTTCCAGGCCCTCGCCGAGCAGGCTCGTGCGAACCTCGCCGCCGCCGGCGTCGACCACGTCGCGGTGGTCTTGGGCGACGGGACCCAGGGGCTGGCGGAGCACGCCCCGTACGACGCGATCGTGGTCGCAGCCGCCTACCCGCAGGTCCCTCCGCCTCTCGTTGAGCAGCTGCGGGTCGGCGGGACGCTGGTCCAGCCTGTCGGGCCCGGAGGCGCGGAGGATGTGACCTTGTTCGTCCGTGACCAGGACGGCTTGGTCGCGCAGCGCTCGGTGATCGGTGCCCACTTCGTTCCGTTGCATGGCCGGCACGGTTTCCCGACCTGAGGAGCACCATGGACACCTTGGAGACCGGTGACATCCACTTCCTGTACAAGCCCGTGGTCGACGAGGAGGACCCTCAGGGGCTCGTCGACGTCCAGGACTTCTTCGTCGTGTTGCACCCGCGCGGACGCGACACCTTCCGGTTGCTCGTGGTGGGACGCAAGCGTCTGCCCGAGGTCGGCGACACCGAACGGCTGTGGGGGTTCGTCAAGGAGGTGACCGACGACGCGGACGGGCTGCGCGACGCGCTTGGCCCCGCCGAGTACGACACCGCCACGGTCGGGCGACGTCATCAGCCGGGCGCTCGCCCCGCCGGTCAGGGTGTGTACGCCCTGGCGCGGCGCGGACGCGACACGTTCGTCGCCTACCAGCTGCACTCCCCCGACCAGCCCGGTGACGTGCAGGACGTCCTCCGGATCGCGCCGGAGGCGCGGTTCGTCCTGGCGGTGAAGAACCCCGACGTGGGCGCCCCGCCCGGCGCTGGCCTGCCGCCCGACGCCCGCGCGGACCTCCCCCCCGACCTACACGAACGCTTCGACGGCCGTCGGTGGCTGGCAGCCGACCCGCCGGCGTTCCTCGACCACGAGGGGGCCGAGTTCGTCCTGATCGGGGCCCGGGAGGACGTCGACGTCGATGGCACGCCGCCGCTGGACCCGGATGACGCCGACGACCTGCTGCGTCAGCTCGACCTCGACCGTGAGGAGCACCCTCCCACGCCGCTCCGTGACGGGGCGTGGGACTGAAACGGACGCGTCGCCCATCCCGCCGTCGGTCACGCGTGTCCAGATGGACATCCCCCGTCTTCGAGGGTGCACGGACGTGGGGCGCTCACGGCTGCGTCGCAGCCGCCGATCACCCACCCTGATGGTGAAGGACCACGACCACAAGGACGATCAGGAGGACGCTATGCCCGCCGATGTCATCCCATCCAGCCACCGTGATCTCCTCGACAAGGCCGGCTTCGCCCACGTCGCGTCGCTCGGCCCGGATGGCGACCCGCAGTCGCACCCGGTGTGGTACGACTTCCAGGACGGACGACTGTGCTTCAGCACGACGAAGTCGCGCCAGAAGTTCCGCAACGTCAACCGCCATCCGCGGGTCGCGGTCTCCATCCTCGATCCTGATAATCCCTACCGCTACCTCGAGGTCCGCGGCGAGGTCGTCGCGATCGACGACGACCCCGAGAAGAAGTTCATCGACTTCCTCGCAGGCAAGTACCTGGGGGAGGACGAGTACCCCAACAAGCAGCCGGACGCCGAGCGGGTGACCATCAGGATCGAGCCTGAGCACGCCGCCACCATGGGCTGACCCGTGGGCCGGCTGAGTCCGCAGTAGAACCGGTACCCACACAAAGATCACCGAGCACGACAGAGGGCGCGCCGCTGAGTGTGACACTCCAGGCGGCGCGCCCTTCGCGACGCTCCGGTCGGTGCCGCGGCGGCCGATCGGACCGCCACTGAGACGGGGTTACGCAGCGACCAACTCGCCGTGGAGCCCGGTGAGGTCGTAGTCGGCCGCCGGGTGACGGAGCTTGGCGAGCGCGAGCTTCTCGAGCTGGCGGATCCGTTCCCGGCTCATGCCGAAATCGTCACCGATCTCGGCCAGCGTGCGTTCCTCGCCGTCGACGAACCCGAAGCGGAGCATGATGATGCGCCGTTCACGCTCGTCGAGGCTGGACAGGGCCCGCTCGATCTGCTGGCGGGCGTCGTGCGACCAGGCCGACTGCTCGGGGCTGATCGCCTCGTGGTCGGCGATCAGGTCACCCATGCTCGCGTCGCCGTCCTCACCGACCGGGGCGTCGAGCGACGCCGTGCGCTCGAGGGCGTCGCGGACCTCGTGGATGCGCTCCACCGTGAGGTCGACGGCCTCGGCGATCTCCGCGTCGGTGGGATCGCGACCGAGCTCCTGACGCAGGTCGATCTCGGTCCGCGTGATCTTCGCCGATAGCTCCCACACGTGGGCCGGGACACGGATCGTGGTCGCCTTGCCGGACACGCCCCGCTGCAGGGCCTGACGGATCCACCACACCGCGTAGGTGGAGAACTTGTAGCCCTTGGTGTGGTCGAACTTCTCCACGGCACGCATCAGGCCGAGGTTGCCCTCCTGGATCAGCTCCAGCATGTCCAGACCGCGGCCCAGCCAGCGCTTGGCTTGTGCGACGACCAGCCGCAGGTTGGCGCGGACCATGTGCTCCTGTGCGCGTTCGCCGCCTCGGGCGATCCGACGCAGCGTGGCGCGACGCCGCGGCGGCAGCGTCTGCTCTTCGTCCTCGAGCATCCGCTTCGCGGCGAGCCCGGCGCGGTAACGTTTGGTGAGGTCCTGCTCACGCTCGGCGTCGAGCAGTTCCGTGCGGCCAGCGAGGTTCAGGTACTGGCGCACGGAGTCGGTCGTGTGCGTCAACTGACGGACCTGCCGCTCGGCGTCGGAGTCGGCGGACGTGTCGTCGATGACCGGGATCTCGCGCTCGCGGGCACGGTCGAGGACGTCGCCGACCGAGGTCTCCTCGTCAGCGAGCGGGTCCTCGATCCGCTCGAGCTCGGAGACCAGCAGGTAGCCCCGCTCACCGGCACGCTCGAGCACATCGGTCAGCGTGTCGCTGGTAGCAAGCTCACTGATGGTCACATGGGCTCCTTGTTCGGCATGCGTGGACGGATGGTCCGGGCGTGGGTGGTGGTAGTTCGACGGTAACGACAGCCCGCACCCACGGGCTGCGCCTCACACCGAAGAACGCGGGGGGCGCGGTGACCCTTCCCGTACGAACGGACGGGTGCGTCGCCGCGCGGCGCGACGGGGCCGACGGCTGTTCAGCCGGCGGCGGCGACGGCGTCGGAACCGGCGAGGGGGCCGGGTAGGTCCTGACCGCCCGTGACGACCGAGAGCCGCTCGGTGGCGCGTGTCAGGGCGACGTAGAGGCTGCCGTATCCGGCGGTGGCAACCACGGCGTCGGGGTCGGCGACCACCACCGCGTCGAACTCCAGACCCTTCACGGTCCACGGATCGAACACGCGCACGTCGTCGCCCACCAGGCGCTGGACCAACTCGGGGAGAACCGCACCGGCAGCGACGACGGCGACGGTCCCGGTGACGGCCTCGCGGGCGCGTCTCGCTTCGGCGGCCGCGGCGTCGGCGAGATCGGGCAACCCGGTGATGATCGAGGGGTCGTGTTCCCCGCTGCGCACCGACCGCGGGGGTCGCTGGTCGGGTGCGGTGACCGTCAGCAGCCGAGCAGCGAGGTCCATGATCCGCGCGGACGTGCGGTAGTTCACCGTCAAGCGTGCCACCTCGACCTCGCGCCGTCCCACGAGTCGTCCCACGTCCATCCAGGTGGACGGTCCGGCGGGGGTCGAACGCTGGGCCAGGTCGCCCACGACCGTCCAGGTGGCCTGGTGACCGCGGCGGGCGATCATCCGCCACTGCATGAACGACAGGTCCTGGGCCTCGTCGACGACGACGTGGCCGAACTCGCTGTAGTCGGGTGCGCCGATCAGCTCGCCAGGGTCGACGCGGACCGAGCGGTCCGCGAACGTGGTGACCGCCGTCTCGTCTGCGCCGTCGGCGGCGGGCGGAGCCGACGCGCCGAAGGAGCCGAGGTGGACGCGGAGCTCGTCGATGAGGGCAACGTCGTCCACCGAGGGCGAACGTCGCGCGGCGTGGTCGTCACGCCAGGCGGCGGCCACGGCCCGCGACTGGTCGGCGGTGAGCACACCGCCCGCCAGCTCAGCGAGGTCCACCTCGCCGCTGCGCAGCCGGTCGAACGCCCCTCGCCACGACGTGCCCCGTGGGAGGCGGGCGGCGTAGCGGCGCATCACCTCCCCCATCGTGGGATCTCCCTTGATGGCTGCGACGTCACGCTGATCGTGGCGCTCGGTGACCAGGCCAGGCACGAACCCCCCCAGCGGCTGCAGCACCGCGGTGGTCTCACCGAGCGACGGCAGGACGCTGGCGATGTAGTCGGCGAAGGCACGGGTGGGCCCGACGATCAGGACACCGCGGCGCTCGAGGCGTTCCCGGTGCCGGTACAGCAGGTAGGCGACCCGGTGCAGGGCCACCACCGTCTTGCCGGTGCCGGGGCCGCCACTGACCACCACCACTCCACGTGCGGGCAGCCGGATGATCTCGTCCTGTTCGCGCTGGATCGTGGCGACGATGTCGCGCATCCGGTGCGAGCGGTCGCGGGTCAACGCGGCCATCAGCGCTGCGTCACCGACGAGGTCACTGCGGCCCTCGCCGTCGCCTCCGAGCAGCTGATCCTCGACCGTGAGGACGGTTCGGCCGCGGCAGTGGATGATGCGACGACGACGCACGCCTTGCGGGTCGGCGAGGGTGGCACGGTAGAAGGCGGCGGCGACGTCGGACCGCCAGTCAACCACCAGCGGCTCGTAGTCCTGCGACAGGACCGAGACCCGCCCGACGTGGTAGGTCTCGCCGTCGTCGCGGTCGAGGCGGCCGAACACCAGCGGCTCGGTATCTCCGATGCTGAGTGAGGTCACGCGCGCTGCGGCCTGGAAGGCAGCGGCGTCGCGGTCGACCAGGTCGGCGTGGGTCACCACGGGAGCGGCCAACGCCTGCTGTCGGCGCCGCTCCGCCCGGCGACGGAGCTCCTCCAAGCGGGCGTAGGCGCGGTCGACGTGGCGCTGTTCGTCGCGGATGGCGATCGCGCGGACGTCGTCGTTCAACCGGCCTCCCGGATCGGTCGTGGGAAGCAACGACGGTACACCGGCCGAGGTTGGCGACGCGGCGGCGGAGCCGACCGACCGTATCGACAGCGGGCGAGCTCGGGGCCACATCGTTTACGGTCACTCTCGAGCGCGTCCGCGCGATCCACTCGCAGACCACCAGGCATCTGCCAGGCATCTGCCAGACGCGGCGTGGACGCGTGCTGCCGCGGAAACAGCGACGCCCCCACGAAGGAGTCGATGTGGCTGACGACGACCCGATCTCGCTGAGCGACCGCTTCGTCCAGGCGGTGATGGTCGCACACTCGGTGCACGATGGTGAGGCCCGCAAGGGCACGCACGTGCCCTACCTCGCCCATCCGCTGGGTGTCGCGGCGCTGGTGCTGGAGGACGGAGGAGACGAGGACGAGGCGATCGCGGCAGTGCTGCACGACACGGTCGAGCACGCCGAGGATCGGGAAACCGCCCAGCAGGTGCACCGCCGCATCGTCGAGGAGTTCGGCGAGCTCGTCGGCAACCTGGTGCTGGCCTGCACCGACTACGACCCCTACAGCGACGAGCGCGGCCAGTGGAAGGAACGGAAGCAGCGGTACCTCGACCACCTCGACACGACACCGGAATCGGCGTTGCGCATCTCCGCGGCGGAGAAGCTGCACAACGCCGCGGCGATCCTCCGGGACCTGCGCGTCGACGGCGACGCGGTCTGGGACCGGCTCGAGCACGGCCGTGATGGCCAGCTCTGGTACTACCGCCAGCTGGCGGATCGGCTCGCCGATGTGGCCGGCGGGCCGTTGGTCCGCGAGCTGAGCGAGACGGTCACCGAGATGGAGAAGGTGGCCGGCGGTCGCTGACCGTCAACAGCCCTCGCCAGGACGATCGGGGATCGACGGGTCGACGACCTCCAGGTGGACGTGGGGCCAGTCGTGCGTCGAGTGTTCGTCGATCTGAGACGCGAACGGCAGCCGGGTGGGGCGATCAGCTAACACCGTCGAGGCTGCCGTGACGCGGTCACCGCGCTCGACCTTGACCCCGTCGATGTGCAGCACCTTGACCTCCCACCCGGGGTGGTCGTCGGGTTCGATCACCGCGAAGTCGTCGTAGTAGCGGCAGTACAGCACGTATGTCCCCGCGCGGAGCACCCGCCCGGTGACCGGTGCGCGGATCGCGACGTCGGGGTGGGACACCACATCGGCCGCGGAGCGTGACGCCGTTCCGCGATCTCGGCTCGGCAGCGTCACCGTCGGAGCGCCGGTGGAGACCACATCGAGCTGCTGCGCCCCGTCGTGGTTGGACTCGTGGAACCCGATCACGTCCACGGCCGGCGACGGCAGGCGGAGTGCGACCCCACCGGTCCTGGCGAAGGCCGGCAGGTGCATCGCGCGCTCCCCGGCCGCGCATGCGCGCGTCACCACGTGCGCGGCGCAGATCACGTCGGTGTGCAGCGCATCGGCCAGGAACCGGGCGGTGTCGCCGTCGAGGTCGGCGCCGTTGGCGAGCACGATCGCGACGTTCTGGGACGCCGCCCACGCACCGGCAGCGAACCCCGAGACCCACGCGTCCGGGTGGTAGCCATCGATGAGCAGCACGGAGCGGGCGTCGGCCGCGGCCGAGAAGCCCCGTCGCCCATTCTGCTCGACGGCTGTGGCGGTGCGGGTGCGGCCGGCGGCGCGCCGAACCGTGACCCCCAGCGCGCGGAGCTCGTCCTCCACGCCTGCCGAGACCGCGGCGGTCCCCCCCGCGACGATCGCGTCGCGGGCCCCGGCGCTGACCAGGTAGGCGGCCACATCGTCGTGCAGATCCTGCGACGGGGTCAGCAGGATGGGGGCCGCCAGGTGGTGTGCGAGCGCGGAGCCTCCCAGAGCGTCGGCGAAGGCCTGCGTGCCGTCGCCGGCGGCGCGGGCGATCACCACCGGGACGTCAGCCGCGTCCGGGTGGTAGTGGTGCGCGACGCCCACCGCCGTCTGGATGCGGGTGGCGCCCCCGATCCGGCGGACGGTGTACCCGCGTGCGATCAGCTCCGCCTCGACCGGTGCGCCGATCGCAGCCGTGCCACCCAGGATGGTGACCTGTTCGGCGCTGAGGCGTTCGAGTTCGGCGGCGGTGCGCCGATCCAGGACATCGCGTCGGGTGAGCACGATCGGGCGGCCGGTGGCGGACCCAGCCGCGAGGCTGTCGCTGAACAGGTCGTCGCGGCCGAGCAGGACCTCCGGCGCGCTCCCCACCGCGAACGCCAGCCGGGTGAGTTCGATCGCCGCGTCGATGTTGTCTGCGGCGGCCAGCGCCCGCCTGTGCGGGTCGTGCGCCAGGGCGGTCGGGGTTGGCTGCGTCGCAGCTCCCAACACGACCAACAGCAGGATGATCGCCGACCCACGCCGGTGACGTCCCACAACTACCCCCGCCGCAGACAGCGGCGATCGTAGACGCAGCCTTCCTGGCGGTGACGGGCCCCGTGACCATCCGTGGGTTGCCACCTGGGTTGCCCGCCGACTATGCCCGAAGGGTGGCGACAGGAGAGGTGGACATGGCTCGGTGCGAGGTCTGCGGCAACGACTACGACAAGGCGTTCGAGGTGCACGCCGCCGGGGCGGTGCACACCTTCGACTGCTTCGAGTGTGCGATCCACGCGATGGCTCCCTCCTGTGAGCGTTGCGGCTGCCGCGTGGTCGGCCACGGGGTGGAGGCCGACGGGCAGTTCTACTGCTGCGCCCACTGCGCGCGTGAGTCGGGGGTCGCGGACGTCGCTGACCGGGTGTAGCGCGGTCGGCTCCTCGACGCGCCAGCCTGACCGCTCACCGCGCCGGCACGCCGGGGTGAAGTTCGACGATCTCGACGTCGACGTCGCTGGCCTGGTGGCGGAACTCCTCGGGCGTGCCGGTGAACATGGGGAAGTGGCCGTAGTGCATCGGGATGACCGTCGGGACCTGCAGGAGCCGCGTGGCGTGGGCGGCCTGGCGTGGATCCATCACGTAGAAACCGCCGATCGGTAGGAGCGCGACGTGCGGGCGCCACAGTTCGCCGATCAGGCGCATGTCACCGAACACCATGGTGTCGCCGGCGTGGTACACGCGCAGACCCTCGGGGAACTCCAGCACCCACCCGCCGGGCTCGCCGCCGTAGACCACCCGGTCGTCGGGGAGCTGGATCCCTCCGGAGTGCACGGCACGCACGAGCGTGCCCCGCACCCCACCGGGGCCCTCGACCGTGCCGCCGTGTGTCAGGCCGTTGACGTGCGGCACCCCTTGCCGGGCCAACCACAGGAACGTCTCGTACACGCAGTAGATCTGTGGCCGGTAGCGCCAGCCCAACGTCACCGTGTCGCCGAGGTGGTCGAAGTGGCCGTGGGTCACGAACACCGCATCGATCCGGGCGGGGTCGCGCTCACCCGGCGGGCATCCGGGGTTGTCGCGCAGCCAGGGATCGATGTACACGGTGGTGCCGTCACCGGTGCGGAACCGGAACGTGGCGTGACCCAGCCAGGTCAGCTCGACGCCGCGCAGGTCCACCGTCAGTGTCGGCGAGCGATCGCCTCGGCGAGTTCCTGCTTGTCCATCTTCGACCGGCCGGAGATGCGCAGAGCGCGGGCGCGATCGTACAGGTCGCTCTTGCGTTCCTGGAGCAGCGTCGCGACCTCATGGGCGTCCTCCGCGTCGTACGCGGCGCGGATCGCATCCACGTCGCCAACGTCGCGGGCGCGGATCAGGCCCGCGCACAACCGCGGAAGATCGTCGTCGTCGACGACGGCGCGCAGATCATCGACCGACCGGCCGACCCCGAGCTCGTCAGCCACGTCCAGTGCCTGCCGGTCAGCGAACGGGAACAGCTCGTCCCACACCAGCTGCACCTCGCGGAGGAAGAACTCCACCCCCGCATCGTCGAGCCCGTTGAACTCCTCTAGCAGCTGGCGTTCGCGCGCAGGGACGCGTTCCGCCCGCTGGCGGAGCTGGCGGAGGTCACCGCCGTAGTTGGCGAGCAGGTCCCCGACCGCGTCGCCGAGGACCGCTGCTGCGTCGTCGTACCGCGGGTACCCAGCGGAGTTGAGCACATCCACCCGCTGCTTCCAGGTCGAGTGCGCGAGCTTGGCGGGTGTGGTCCACCCGACGTGGAAGACGGCGCTGGTCGCCTCCGCCGCGATCGTGGTGTTGATGCGGGCGCCGAACAGGATCGAGGCGACGAGGAGCTGGAACAGCGGGCCGGGCGTTCCGCGCTCGATCTCGATCGCCAGGTCCTCGGCGAACAAGCGCCCGTGGCGGGACAGGAGCGTGTCGATCGTCTCCTGCCGGCCTGGCATGACCCCTCCTGCCCGCCTCCACCTTCCCCATCCCCCCGCCGCGGTTCCCGCCACGGACCCGACCGTTCGCCAGGGACGCACGGTTGGGCGGAACACCCCCGTGTGGGCCCCTCGAGCGGTTGTCGGTGCTCGTGCGAGACCTCACACTGACGGACAGGGCGAACCTCTCCCACGGTGACGGGGCGCTGTGGGAACGGCTGCGAACCAACTCCGACGACGCACGTCTTCGAAGCGCCGCCGCCGCACGCACGGTCCACGCCGCCTGCGGACAACGGTCGCCCTCGCACAGCCGGCCAAGGAGCGATGTTGAAGACGCCCCCTCGTCTCCCCCGTCGAGTACTGGCCGTCCTGGCCGTGGTGGCGCTGACCGTGGCGGTCGCGCTGGTGGTGATCGGCCGCGACCCAGGAACCACGCCGTCGGCCGTGCCGACGCAGGATCCGGTTCCGCATCCGCCGGCGCTCGTGCGCGCAGCGCAGGCTGCGTCGGTCGCCGAGCTGGTCGACCCGCCGTCCACCGAGGAGCCGAGCGGGCCCGTGGGTGTCGACGGTGACCCGGCGGCCGAGGCCAAGCTGCAACGGATCGCCGTTGAACCCAAGCCGCCACCCAAGTCCCGCGTTCCGTCCGGCGGTTCCCTGTGGGACCGGCTCGCGCAGTGCGAGTCGAGCGGGAACTGGTCGAGCACCCGTGGGATGTTCGAGGGCGGCTTGCAGTTCCACCCGCGGACCTGGGAGCAGTTCAAGCCGTCCGGGTACCCCCAAGCCGCCTACAACGCCTCGCGTCAGCAGCAGATCGCCGTCGCCAAGCGTGTCCTGGCCCGGCAGGGGTGGGAGGCGTGGCCGGTGTGCAGCCGGAAGATCGGGGTGCGCTGATGCGCCCGCCCGTCGCCGCCCTGCCGTGATGGAACGATGAGCGCCCGCTCCGCGTCTCACCACGTGCGCCACGACAGGAGGAGGCGAGGTGCGACCACGGATCATCATGGCAGCCACGGCACTGGTCACCGTGTTGGCGGCCGCGTGTGACGGCCAGGGCGGATCGACCGGCGTAGCCGGCGCCCCCGCCGAGGTGGCGGCGGCCCAACTCGGCCCGAACGCCGCGGTGATCGCCGAGGGCGTGACCGTGACCGGCGTCGGGCGCATCACCGGCCGCCCCGACACGTTGCGTGCCACGGTCGGCGTGGAGGTCGAACGCGAGACGGTCCAGGAGGCGCTCGATGCGGCCAACGCCGCGGTCGACCAGGTGCTGTCCGCGCTGGGCGACCACGGCGTCGAGGAGCCCGACATCCAGACGACCGAGTTCTCGGTGCAGCCGCGGGTGGATCATCCCCGCGACGGTCCCCCGACCGTCCGCGGGTACGCCGTGACCAACCTCGTCGATGTCAAGCTGCGCGACCTCGACCGCGCCGGCGAGGTTCTGCAAGCCGCGGTGGAGGCCGCCGGCGACGCCGCCCGCGTCCACGGGATGCGCTTCACGCTCGAGGACAACGACGAGCTGCTGGCCGCCGCCCGCGACGCCGCCTTCGGCGACGCACGCGCGAAGGCTGAGCAGTACGCGCAGCTCGCCGAACGCGACCTCGGGCGGCTGGTCGGCGTCTCCGAGCAGCTGGGCGGCGACCAACCACCGCCGAAGCACCTCCTTGACCGCGCCCAAGACGCAGGGGCGGTCCCGATCCGGCCCGGCGAGCAGGAGGTCGCCGTCCACGTCACCGCTGTGTGGGCGCTGGAGTGATCGCGCACAGCCGGGGCGCCGGGACGCGCCGGCCGGGTTCGGCCGTCAGCCGGTGTTGCGCATCCCCGCGGCGATCCCGTTCATGGTCAGCAGCAACGCGCGTCGCAGCTGCGGGTCGGGCTCGCCGTCGCGGCGGTAGCGGGCCAGCAGCGCGACCTGCAGGTAGCTGAGCGGGTCGAGGTAGGCGTCGCGCACGTCGAGCGTTCGGCGCAGGACCGGATGGCCGGCCAGCAGCTCATCCTCGCCGGTGGTCAGCAGAACCTGGCGCACCGTGCGTTCGTACTCGTCGACGATCCGCTCGAAGATGTGGTGCAGCTCCGGGTCGACCAGCCGCTCGACGTACCGACGGGCGACGTCCAGGTCGGTCTTGACCAGCGTCATCTCCACGTCGGAGATGAACATGCGCATGAACTGCCAGTCGCGCCGCATGTCGTCGATGGTGGCGTCCAGGCCCTCGGCACGGGCGGCGGCCAACCCCGACCCCACTCCGAACCACGCGGGGATGATCTGGCGCGACTGCGTCCAGCCGAACACCCACGGGATGGCGCGCAGCTCCTCGAGCCCCGTTCCGCCGCGCCGCCGCGCCGGCCGCGAGCCGATGTTGAGCTCCGCGAGCTCTTCGACCGGGGTCGAGGTGCGGAAGTACTCGGCGAACCGGGGCAGCTCCACCAGCGCCCGGTAGGCGTCGTAGGCCGCCTGCGAGATCACGTCCATGGCGGTGTCCCAGCGACGCAGCGCCTCCGGCGGGTTGAGGGCCTCGCGGTGCAGCAGCGACCCTTCCAGCGTCGCGGCCATGGTCACCTCGAGGTTGCGGCGCGCGAGGTCCGACAGCCCGTACTTGTCGGCGATGACCTCGCCCTGCTCGGTGATCTTGATGCGTCCGTCCACGGTGCCGGGCGGCTGCGCCAGGATCGCCTCGCTGGTCGGTCCGCCACCGCGCCCGACGCTCCCTCCCCGGCCGTGGAAGATGCGGAGCGCCACCCCGTGACGGTCAGCAGCGTCCCGCAGCCGCCGCTGCGCCTTGTGCAGCTCCCAACGTGACGTGGTGATGCCGCCGAGCTTGGACGAGTCGGAGTAGCCGAGCATGACCTCCTGCAGGTCGCCACGCAGCCGGACCAGCTCCCGGTAGGGCTCGATCCTCAGCAGCGCGTCGAGCAGGTCGCCGGCGGCGGCCAGGGACTCGGGCGTCTCCAGAAGCGGCACGAAGCCGATGCGGGCGATGCCCGCGTCGAGGTCGACCAGCCCCCCCTCGCGCGCCAGGACCACCGCGGCCAGCAGGTCGCCGACGCTCTCGACCATCGAGACGATGTACGACTCGATCGCTGGCTCGCCCTCGTCGAGGGCCCGGCGGATCGTCGTGAAGGTCGCCAGCGTCCGGCCCTGCTCCCCGGGGAGGCGGGTCGTGGGCGCGGCCAAGGGACGGCGGCTGCGCAGCTCGTCGGCCAGGAGCCCCCCGCGCGCCTGCGGATCGAGGCTCTCGTAGGGCTGGCCCAACCGGGCGTAGAGGCTGGCCACGGCGGCGTGGTGCTTGGCGGCGTGCTCGCGCACGTCCATGATCGCCAGGTTCAGGCGGAAGGCGGCCACCATCCGCATCAGCCGGGCCAGCGACCCGCGAGCGATCAGCTGCCCGCGGTTGGCCAGGAGCGAGTCGTACATGATCCGCAGCTCCGCCAGGAGCTGATCGGCGTTGGTGTACTCGTCGCGGCCGGGAGCGCGCCGTTCCAGGATCCGCTGGCGGGTGTTGGTCAGCCGGTGGTGGATGTAGGAGCACTTCAGGCGGTAGGGCTCCTCGCGGTTGAGGTGCACGAAGCGGTCGTAGACCTCCGGCAGGTACCCGCGGTCCTCGGCCAGGCTGGCGCGCAACTCGTCGGTGACGTCGGCGATCCGCACCGACGTGGACAGGTCCGTGGCGAGATCTTGCACCGCGGAGAGCAGGTTGCGGACGGCGTGATCAGCCTGGACCCGCAGCACCTCGGATGTGACCTCGGGTGTGACGTTGGGGTTGCCGTCGCGGTCGCCACCGACCCATGTCCCGAACCGGATCGGGACGGCATCGGGCTCCAGCTCGATCCCCAGCCTGAGCAGCTGGTGGGACACCTCGTCGAACAGGTCGGGGACCACGTGACTGAACAGCTCGTCGAAGTAGTAGATGACCGCCCGCGCTTCGTCGACGGGGTCGGGGCGCTCCAAGCGCAGCTCGTCGGTCTGCCACAGCATCTCGATGACCTCCGCCAGACGACGGTCGATACGGTCGTGGTCGAGCGGCGTGGCGCGCGGGTCGTTGCGCTCCGTGAGCAGGTCGGCGACGCGACGCACCTTGGTCAGGATCGACCGACGTGACGCCTCCGTGGGATGCGCGGTGAACACCGGACGCAACTCGAGGCGGGCGACGACGTCAGCGACGAGCTTGTCGTCGAGGTCGGCCTCCTGGATCCGACGGATGGTGGCCTGCAGCCAGCCGCGGTGCTCGGTGCGGGCGGTCAGCTCATCGACCCGGTGCGTCTGTTCCGCGACGTTGGCCAGGTGGAAGTACGCGGTGAAGGCCCGCACCAAGCGGATCGTGGTGGGCAGGTCCACCTCGGCCAGGAGCGACTCGAGCTCGCCGGGGTCGGCCCCACGCCCGTCGGTGCGCAGCGTCTTGCTCAGCGTCCGAACGTGCTCGACGAGATCCAGCAGCTCCCCGCCCTCTTGACGGACCAGGGTCTCTCCGAGGAGAGTGCCCAGCCGGCGGATGTCGGCACGGAGCGCCGCGTCTCGATCGGCGGGGATGCTGCGAACGTCGCTCACGATGGCTCCTGAAGATCCTCGTTGCTCCGATCGTCACGCGCGATCACCGAGCGTGGCAACCGGTTCCTCGATGCGCCAGTCTCGCATGACGGTGCGGCAGGCGGCTGGCGATCAGCCCGGGGGGGCGGCGGCTTCCACCCGCGCCAGACGCTTGAGGGCCTGCACCTTCTCGCCCCGCCCGACCTTGGCCTCGCGCACCGCACCCTTCAGCGATGCGATCGTGTTGTCGTACGTCGCGCGATCGACCGGGTAGGGGGTGCGGTCCTTCCCCCCGTGCGCGAACGAGTACGACACGGGGTCGCGGACGGAGGTCGGCTCTCCGTAGGTCAGCTCCGCCACCAGCGCGAGCGCCCGCAACCCCTTCGCGCCGACCCCAGCAACGGCCAGCAGCGCCGTGAAGTCGGCGGGCTGAGCCTCGTAGGCGCCGAGCAGGATGCGCTCGAGCCGGTCGGGGTGCAGGTCGGCCACCCGGACGTGATGGTGACGTGGCAGCTGCAGGCTGCGCAACCGACGCAGATCGCGCACCACCGGGTCGGGGCCCTCCCTGGCCAGCGCGACCGAGACCGTGCGGTTGGCCTCCGCCTCCGCAGCGACCAGGTTGAGCACCTGCCCGGCCGAGCGCTCCCCGGCCACCGCCGCGTGCGGGTCGGCGTCGAACCGTCGCGGCTGGTACCAGTGGTAGCGGCGCGCCATGTCCGTGGCGTCGTTCTTGCCCTGCTGCACCACCGCCCACGCCCCGTCGTCGGCGAAGAGGAAGGTGTGGTGGTACAGCCCGAAGCCGTCTTGCACCGCTGCCGAGTCGACCTTGGCGGCGAGACGGCTGGCCAGCACCAGCGGGGCGGGGTCGCGGCCGAGCCGCTCGCAGGTCAACTCGATCTCGGCGGGCGTCCGCCGCGACGTGCGACCCTTCCCCCCTGCGACCGTCAGCCCGAGCCCGGGGACGCCCCGCACGGCGGCCTTCAACGCCCCGCACACCGTGGTGGTCAGGCCGCTGGAGTGCCAGTCGAAGCCGAGCACGCACCCGAACGCCTGGAACCAGATCGGGTCGGAGACGCGGCGCAGCAGACCGTGCGGTCCCTCCTCGGCGGCGATCGCCACCGTCATCTCCCGGGCCAGCGCCGACATCCGCTCGAACAGCCACCGGGGCGCTCTTCCTCCGTGCAGCGGGAGGTCGGCGTGTCCGGTTCGCATGGGGGCGCAGTCTACGCAGGGTGCGGATCGCCGGGGGTCACCGTTCCGCGACGTCGGCGACTCACGCGCCGGCGTCCGCCGCCACCTGTGCGGCCGACATCTGGTCGGGCGTGGTCGGCAGCATCCACCGGCGACCGAGCGGGACGCTGACATCTTTGCCGCCCAGGACCTGGACCACCCCCAGTTCGTTGGTCGCGAAGCCGACCGCGGCCGCCGCCATGTAGACCCGCCAGATGCGGTAGACGGCTTCGCTGGCGACGCCGACCGCGTCGTCGTGGTTGGCCTCCAGCCGCCGCACCCACTTGTGGAGCGTCAACTCGTAGTGCGGGCGGAGCTGCTCGACGTCGATCAGCTCGAACCCGGCGCGCTCGGTGTGGCGCACGGCCTCCCAGGCGGGCACCAGCCCGCCGTCGGGGAAGACGTACCGGGCGAGGAACGTGTCGGTGTCTCGGGTGAAGTCGCGGACGACCCCCCGGCCACCGGTGGTGATGCCGTGGTTGAGGAACCGTCCGGAGCGGGCCGTCAGCGCGAAGCACCGCGAGAAGTACTCCTCGAGCTCGTCCGGGCCGACGTGTTCGAACATCCCCACCGACGCGACGGCGTCGAACTGGCCGCGGATCTCGCGGTAGTCGCCGAGCACGAGCTCCACCCGGTCGGCGAGTCCGGCCCGCCGGATGCGTTCCCGCCCGAGGTCGAACTGGCCCTGCGAGATCGTCACACCGGTGGCGTGCACGCCGTAGTGGCGGGCGGCGTGCGACACGAGCGATCCCCAGCCGCACCCGATATCGAGGAAACGGTCACCGGACCGCAGCGCCAGCTTCCGGCAGATCAGGTCGAGCTTGCGTTCCTGGGCGACGTCGAGCGGCTCATCCGGGTCAGCGAAGTAGGCGCAGGAGTAGACCAGGCTGCGGTCGAGGAACACGGCGTAGAAGTCGTTGCCGACGTCGTAGTGGGCACGGACCGCCGCCCGGTCGCGGGCGAGCGAGTGAGCCCGCCCGCGGAGCCTGATCCGCCGATCACCGCGAGCAGGCGGGGGCGGAAGCCGGAACCGATCGACGGCCAGAGCAGCGCTCGTCGACAACGGCAGCTGTTGCCTCTGGGTCGTCGCCGCCGCGTGCAGTGCCGCGACCAGATCGCCTTCGACATCCACGTCGCCGGCGACGTAGGCCTCACCCGCAGCGACGTCACTGGGGGGGAGCAACGCACGCAGCGCCGACGGGCGGCGCAAGACCAGCCGGAACGGCGCGTCGTCGGGCCCCAGTTGGGTGCCGTCCCACAGGCGGATCGGCCACTGCTGGCCAGTCGCGGCAGCGACCCGGCGGTGGATGCGCTCGACGATCGCCCGCGCTCGCGACCCGAAGGCGGCCGCCGCGACATCACGTGAACGCATGGCGCACTCCTCGTCATGCTCCCGGGAGCGAGAACGTGCCCGGCGCTCACGGCCGGGTCAAGCGTGCGGTTCGAACCCCGACTTCATCACCGGGAACAGGCCGGACAGCTCCTCCCAGTCCTCGGCGTGCGTCTGGAAGTTCAAGGCGTAGCCGCGCTGTCCGGTCGTGACGTTGAGGTTGACCGCATGCAGACGCACGCCACCCTCGCGGTAGACGTACTCCCACACGGCGGCGTCGTACCCCTTGTACGTCGAGCGCTCCAGCCGCAGCTGGCGGTAGCCCTCATGTGCGGCGGCGAACTGCTGCGAGTACGCCTGCCAGTCCGCGTAGGGGTCGCCCGCCGGATCGTCGGTCCAGTCGACGCGCAGGTACGCACCGCTGCTGGGGTCGACGTAGTCGGTGCGGTTCCCGCTCCGCGGCCTGATGTCCCATCCCGGTGGGTACGCCACGGTGTAGGGACTGCCGTCGGGCGTGTGCCGTTCCCAGTCGTCTGGGACCGGCCGTTCGGTGTCGCCGTCGTCGGTCGGCTGGTCTGGCGACTGCGCCTGCTGCGGCGACTGCCTCTCCTGTGGCGAGCGTTGCTCGCCAGGGGCGGCGGCCGCCTCGTCGGGTGGCGTGGTGGCGGGCGTGGCCGGTGCTGTGGTCAGCGTCTGCTCGTCGGGCCCGCCGGCGACCGGGGACGGTCCGGCGCGTGTCAACAGCCACGCGATCGCCGCCGCGGCGAGCAACACGACGATGAGCACCGCCAGCACCGTCCGCCGGTCGCCGACCGGCGAGGGCCGATCCGGAGATGTGTCCGTCACCATGACGACGTCGTCGACGTCGTCCCTGGCGACTTCCGGGTCGGTGTCCGCGCCCGGCTCGTCGTCGACGGCAGTCAGGCGTTCGGTCGGTTGGTCGGACTCGCGGGCGGCTGTGCGTGCCACCGCTGGCGTCGGCACGCTGTCAGCCGCCCCACCCAACGCCGACTGCAACCGCGATCGCAGCTGCCCCGCATCCGGCCGGTCGCGCGGGTCCTTGGAGAGCAGGTGCTCGATCACCGGTTGCAGCGGTCCTGCGCGCTGCATCGGCCGGTGGGGCTCGTGCACGACGGCGTGCAGGGTCGCGATCGCGTGGCCGCGTTCGAACGGCGCGGCGTCCTCGACCGCGTAGTACAGCGTCGCACCGAGTCCCCACAGGTCGGTGGCGGGCCCGGCGTCCTCGCCGGTGGCCTGCTCGGGTGCCATGAAGGCCGGCGATCCCAACACGACCCCGGACGTGGTCAGCCGCGCGTCGTCGGTCAGAGACGCGATCCCGAAGTCGGTCAGCTTGACCGGGCCCTCGTCGGGGACCATCACGTTGCTGGGCTTGACGTCGCGGTGGACGATGCCCTGGCTGTGGGCGACCTCGAGGACGTCGAGGACGGCCAGGCCGATCTGCCCGGCGCGGCGCGGCTCGAGGGGGCCGCCGTGCTCGATGATGTCGGCCAAGGTCGGCGCGGTCACCAGTTCCATCACGATGTATGCGACGGCGTCCTCCTCGACCACGTCGTAGACGGTCGTGGCGCCACGGTGGTTGAGCTGCGCCGCCGCTCGCGCTTCTCGGATCACGCGCTGGCGGGCGCCCTCGCGTTCGTCCTGGGGCAGGTCCCTGGGCACCTCGATCTGCTTGATGGCGACGCGTCTGCCGAGGAGGGTGTCGCGCCCGCGCCACACCACACCGGAGCCGCCGCGTCCGATCCGGTCGGTGAGCTCGTAGCGGTCGGCGATGCGGCGCGGTTGTTCGTCGGGGGCCATGCGACCTGCGTACCCGCGAACCCCGCTCGGTGTGTGCTGGCCGCCCCGGCTGGCCGGCCGGCCATCGGCATGGCCCGGTGGCGTCTGTTGAATTTGTCAACTACCGGTGCCAGGCTGGACGATGAACGGTAAGAGGGGCCACTGGGGAGACAGTGATGCGCGGGGAGTGTGCGGACCGGTCCGTGCCGAGCAGCGGCGTGCGCACCATCGTGAGCGTCGCCGCTTTGGCGGCGCTGCTGCTGGTCGCCGGCGCCCACACGTACGTGGTGCAGCACGGCGACACCCTGTCGGGGATCGCCAAGCGTGTCGGGACGACCGTGCGGGCGCTGACCGACAGCAACGGGATCGCGGATCCCGACCGCATCCGGGTCGGCCAGCGCTTGCAGATCCCGGCGTCGGGTGGGGTCGGCGGCGGCCGGGCACACCACGTGGTGCGTCCGGGCGAGAGCCTGTCGCAGATCGCCGCCCGCTACGGGGTCACGGTCGCCGATCTGGCCCGCGTCAACGGCATCGTCAACCCCAGCCGGGTGCTGGCCGGCGCTCGGATACGGGTGGCCGAGGCGTCGGCTGCGCCGGCGGTGTCTGCAGGCACCGTGGCCCCGGTCGCCACTGCCGAGCATGTCGTGCAGCGCGGTGAGAGCCTGTCCGTGATCGCCGCACGCTACGGCGTGACGGTCGCCGACCTGGCCGGCGCCAACGCGATCTCCGACCCCAACCGGCTCCTCGCCGGGACGCGCCTGACCATCCCCGGTGGGTGGCGCTGCCCGGTGCAGGGGGCGGCGCGCTTCGTCAACGACTACGGGTACCGCAAGCCCGACGGGCGCTTCCACGACGGGATCGACCTGTTCGCGCCCCGCGGGACCCCGGTGGTCGCCAGCGTCGCGGGGGTGGCGACCCAGCGCGAGGGTTCGCGCGGCGGCCTGCAGGTGCAGCTGGACGGCGTCGACGGCCACCGCTACTACGCCACCCACCTCGACGCGTTCGGGGCCGCCGGGCAGGTCCAGGCAGGCACGGTGATCGGCCGGGTCGGAACGAGTGGGAACGCCGCCGGCACGGACCCGCACCTGCACTTCGAGATGCACGACTCTCAGGGGCCGGTCAACCCCTACCCCGTGCTGCTGGCTG
>JALYHG010000073.1 GCA_030776725.1 Actinomycetota bacterium | reverse complement strand
AAGCCGGGAAGATCGTGATCAAGGACGTCATCGCCGACGCGTTCCTGCAGCAGATCCTCACGCGCGCGGACCAGTACGACGTCATCGCGACCATGAACCTGAACGGCGACTACATCTCCGATGCCCTCGCCGCTCAGGTCGGCGGGATCGGCATCGCGCCAGGCGGGAACGTCAACTACAACACCGGCCACGCCGTCTTCGAGGCCACGCACGGGACCGCCCCGAAGTACGCCGGGCAGGACAAGGTCAACCCCTCGTCGTTGATCCTGTCCGGGGAGATGATGTTCCGCTACCTGGGGTGGGAGGAGGCAGCGGACGCCATCGTCCGGGCGATGGAGAACACCATCTCGGCCAAGAGGGTGACCTACGACTTCGCCCGGATGATGCAGGGCGCCACCGAGCTCCGCACCAGCGAGTTCGGCGACGCCCTGATCGAGAACATGTAACCGCTTCAGCGGTCGTGGACAGGTCACGGGGAACGTCGACCGCGGTGCGGTCGGTGCTCGTATCCTCTTGAGCGTGGATCCCGACCGGCGGCCACCCGCCTACGCCTGGGACTGGTTCGCGCGGCAGCGGCTGCTGTGGCGCGAGGCCCGTCGACGGCTGGCGACCGGAGGCCACTCCAGCGCCCAGCTGTTCCGCGAAGCCGACACCCGCGGTGACGTCGTGGCACTGCTGCGTGTCGAGTACCCCCGCGACGAGGTGGTGCGGACGACGGTCCGGCGGGTCATCGCGGAGCTGACGTTCCTGGGACGGACCGACGTGGCGTTCGAGAGCCTCAGGGTCCGCACTCCCCCGCGCGGCATGCGCTGGTGGTGGACGACGCTGACCGGGGAGGATCTGGACGCGGCCGTGCCGCCCCCGACTCAGCCCATCGCGACACAGCTCAGCCTCGACGAGGTCCATCAGGGCTTCGGCGGCTGACGTCGTCAGGGACCGGGTGATCGTTATCGCCTACGCGTACGCGCGTGACTGGGCAGACGGAGAGTGGTGGGGCGCGAGGGAGTCGAACCCCCGACCTCTTGCGTGTCGAGCAAGCGCTCTAGCCAACTGAGCTAGCGCCCCCAGGGGAACGAGAAGGTACCAGAGCCCGCCCAGGGGGTCGAGCGCAGTGGCGGCCCGCCCCGCGACGGCATCCGCGCGAGTCGCGCGCGGCGGCCGACGCTGAAGCCACGGTGCGACCAGACGCGAGAGCGGCCACCCATGGACGTTCGGTCACTGCCGTGAACGCTGCGTGTTCGTCCACGCTTGCGGACGAACGCCCGGAACCGCGCGGCTGGATCAGGCGTCGATGAGCGAGCTGTTGCACACCTTCGTCGGTGCGTACGGAACGCTGACCACCGCGTGGCTCGACCGGGCTGCGTGTCGTCACGAGGATCCCGAGCTGTTCTTCCCCGCCGGCACGAGCGGGACCGCGGGGTCCCAGGTCGCTGCGGCCAAGCAGGTGTGCGCCCGCTGCCCTGTCCGCACGCCGTGTCTGCGGTTCGCGCTCAGCAACGGCGAGGCGGACGGCATCTGGGGCGGGCTCACCGAGGACGAGCGTCGGGCGCTGCTCCGCGCCGAGCGCAAGCGTCGGGCGCTGGCTGGAGCGCGGTGACCGGTGGCTGCTGACCAAGACCGTCAGGGACACCAAGACGACCCTGACCGCGACCGCCCCGACGGGGAACGTGCCGACGACGAACGTCTCGACGAAGAAGCCTCCGAGCCGGGCCCACGCCGCGACGCCGATCCGGAGACGCAGGCCGACGCCGGCCTGACCGGTGGTGTGGCCGAGGCGGACGTCGGCGAGCGGGTCGGGACCGACGACGACGGCGACCGCGGCCGATCCGGCTGAGCCGTCGGGCGACCAGGGCCTCCGGTAGCCTGCTGGACTGGGCGGAAGGAGCCCGTCGTGGGCAGCGACCTCATCGACACCACCGAGATGTACGTGCGCACCGTGTGGGAGCTCGAGGAGGAAGGCATCCCGGCGATCCGGGCGCGTCTCACGGAACGGCTGGGCCTATCGGCCCCATCGGTGAGCGAGACGGTCACCCGTCTGCAGCACGACGGCCTGCTGCGTCTGAACGCCGACCGCACCCTCGAGCTGACCGAGGACGGCCGTGCCCTGGCGGTGAGCGTCATGCGCAAACACCGGCTCGCCGAGCGGCTGCTGGTGGATGTGATCGGCCTCGAGTGGGAACGCGTGCACGTCGAGGCGTGCCGCTGGGAGCACGTCATCTCCGATGACGTGGAACACAAACTGGTCGAGCTGCTGGAACGGCCGGAGCGCGATCCGCACGGCAACACCATCCCCGATCGGGAACGTGGGGACCACCCAGCGCATGGTCTGCCGTCGCTGAGGCAGGCGGCCAAGGACGGCGCCGGAGCCGTCCGTATCGACCGCATGTCCGAGCACCTGCAGGCCGACATCGGTGCGATGCGTTTCCTCGCCGGCCGTGACCTGCGACCGGGCGCAGTCGTGTCGATCGAAGCAACCGAGGGCGACGCGGTCGTGGTCGACGACGGCAGCGGCCCGGTTCGGGTGGACGATGTGCTCGCCAACCTCGTCTACGTCACGGTGTTGAGCGCCGCGCCGGCGGCGGCCACAGAAGCCTGAACGCGACCTCGGGGAGCGCCACGGCGTTCGCCCCCAGGGCTAGGATCGGGAACGGTTCTCCCCGCGGGTCCTCCCCGCCGCTCGTGACGGAAGGTTTTTTCGTGCCTGCCAGTGGACTCGAAGGTGTCATCGCTGCCCAGACCACGTTGTCGTGGATCGACGGCCAGCGGGGGATGCTCGTCTACCGCGGGTACGCCATCGACGATCTGGCCCGCCACGCCACGTTCGAGGAGGTCGTCCACCTCCTGCTCGAGGGCACCCTGCCCACGCGCACACAACTGGAGGAGACGCGGGCGCGACTCGCCAAGCTGGCGACGCTCCCACAGCGCGTCGTGGACAGCTTGCGTGCGTTGCCGGCCGAAACGACCCCGATGGAAGCGCTCCGCAGCGGCGTGTCCCTCCTCGGGACGGGCCTGCCGACGTTCGAACGGGTCGACATCGGGCAGGTCAGGGACGAGGCCTACGCGATCGTGGCCCGCATCCCCACCGTCATCGGCGCGTTCGAACGGCTCCGCAACGGCCTGGAGCCGCTCGACCCCGATCCTGATCGGTCGGCGGCGCACAACTTCATGGTGGGCATCACGGGGAAGGAACCGGACGACGAGATCGAGCGGGCTATGGACGTGGCCCTCGTCATCCACGCCGAGCACACGCTCAACGCGTCGACGTTCGCCGCGCGGCTCAGCGCCTCGACCCTGTCCGACATCTACTCGGCGGTGACCGCGGCGATCGGGGCGCTGCGGGGTCCCCTGCACGGCGGCGCCAACGAACAGGTCGCCCGCATGCTGGACCAGATCGATTCGGTCGGGGCCGTGGCGCCGCACATCGACGCCAAGCTGGCCCGCAAGGAACGCATCATGGGGTTCGGTCACCGCGTCTACAAGACCGAGGATCCCCGCGCCCCACACCTGCGCGACTGGGCCCAGCGCATCGCAGAGAACACCGGCCTGGCCGACACCGTGGCGAAGGCCCTGAAGGTGCAGGAGGTCGTCTTCGATCGCAAGGGCCTGTACGTCAACGTCGATTTCTTCTCCGCGCCGCTGTACACGGCGATGGGGATCCCCCGGGATCTGTTCACCCCGATCTTCGCGGCGTCGCGGTCGGCCGGGTGGACGGCACACGTCATCGAGCAGCAGTCCGACAACCGCCTGATCCGCCCCTCGTCGGAGTACGTCGGCGACCGCCGCAACGACTGGGTGCCGATCGACCAGCGCAACTGACGGAACAGGACCAGAGTGGCGCGCATCCAGGACCGCCATCCGGGGAACGTCGCCGGTTCCTGGTACGTCGACCGGCGCTGCATCGACTGTGACGTGTCCCGCCAGATCGCGCCCGGACTGTTCGGCCGGGCGGACGGGCAGACCGTCGTGGTCCGTCAACCGCAGGACGACGAAGAGGTCCAGGCGGCGTGGCGTGCCGCCGTCGCGTGCCCGACCCGCTCGATCGGTGTGGATCCTCCCCGGCCGGTCCCGTCAGGCCTGTTCCCACAACTCATCGTCGACGACGTGTACTACTGCGGGTACGCATCGGCGAAGTCGTTCGGGGCGAACGCCTTCTTCGCTCGCCGCGGCGCCGGGAACGTCCTGGTCGACTCCCCGCGGTTCGCCCGCGCGATCGTGGAGGGCTTACAGCAACTCGGCGGGATCGACCACATCCTGCTGACCCACCAGGATGACGTGGCCGACGCCGACCGGTTCGCCGAGCACTTCGCCGCGCGGGTGTGGATCCACGAGGCCGAGCGTCACGCCGCACCGTTCGCGACCGACCTCCTGCGCGGTGTCGACCCCACCGAGATCCAACCCGGCCTGATCGCGGTACCGGTGCCCGGGCACACCCGTGGCAGCGTCGTGTACCTGCTGGAGGAACGGTTCCTGTTCTCCGGCGACTCGCTGTTCTGGCACCGACGCCGCCAGGACCTGGCGGCCCACAGGGCGTTCACCTGGTACTCGTGGACGGAGCAGGCCGAGTCGCTGGATCGTCTCGCGCGCGATCACCGCTTCGAGTGGGTCCTGGCGGGCCACGGTGGCCGGGGCCATGGTCCAGCCGACGAGATGCACGACCGGCTGCTGCGCCTCGTGGAGCGGATGCGCAGCGGTCGCTGACCGGCTGGGTCGAGTGACTTCGAGACGTCACGAGAGGCGGGGGCGGGAATCGAACCCGCGTGTGAGCGCTTTGCAGGCGCTTGCCTTACCACTTGGCTACCCCGCCGGGACGTGGCGGTGCCGCGAACGAGGGCAGGATACCGGACACGGCGAGACGGCGACCACCGTGACGGCGTCACTCGGCGCGCGACGCCCGCCACGCGCGGTACAGCGACCCGCCGGTCAGCGCCGCCCAGAACGCGAACCCGGCCCACTTCCCGAACCTCGGCAGCGGACGGGCGACCGCCGGGTCGATGCCGGTGAAGACGCCCCTGCGCGTGATCCGCTCGGCCAGTGGCCGGTCGGGACCCCACCGCGGCGCTTGCGTCGGTCCACGCTCCGCTCGATGCCGCGCCGGCTGCGTCCCTGCACTGCCGAGCGCGAAGGGTCGCGCCGCGTGGTCGTTCATCCGCTGCGTCCGGCACCGGTCACGGTGACGACGCCCCTCCACGATCGACAGCCGCGGTCCCTGGGTGGACCCGATGGCCAGCGTAGTCGGGTGTGGATCATCTCTGAGGAAGGTGAAGGCCCCCCGAGAGGGAGGGCCTTCACCACCGTGGGAGCGGCGGTTAGCTCTTGCAGCTGCTCCTGCCCTTGGCGTTGAGGCTCGCGCAGACGCTGTGGAGCTCGAAGTTGACGAACGTCCCGCTGACGGTGACGACGTCCTTGACGATGATGTCCAGGCAGTCGTCGATGTCGGACTCACGTGTCGACTTGCAGACGTTCAGGACTTCGAGGTCGCCTTCGACGACCGTGATGATCGAGTTGATCTCGTTGTCGCTCAGCACGCGGTTGCCCTCGATCGTGACCTTGATGTCCCCCGTCTCGGCGGTGAACAGGCAGGTCACCTGAACGATCGAGCTCTTCTTGTTGCCGTTGGCCTGCTGGCGGCACTGGTTCGGGTTGCTTCCGAACGATGTGCCCACCAGGGCTGGCGTCAAGGCCAGCACAAGCGACGACAGCACCGTGAGCGCCAGGAAGTGCCTCAGCAGCTTCGGACGACGTTTCGTCATTCCATGCCCCCTTTGAGTTGGAGTTCGGGCGTCCATGACGGTTGCAGCCGGATGTGGAGCGGGAGGCGGGCGGCCCCTCCTTACGATCGGTGACCGCCCAAGTGCGCTGCGTAGTACACCCGGAATGCCCGAGCAGTGAAGAGTGGATGGATTGCCGGACCTCGACTAATTCAACGGACGCCTATGTCGTCTCCGTCGGTGAAGGCGCAAGTCGCGGAGACCACGCGGCCTGCTGGCTAGGCGTCCAGGTCGCCGACGTTGCCTCCGGAATGGTGCGCCGGAATCCGGCCGAGCTTGCCCGCCTGGAAGTCGTCGAACGCCTGCTGCAGCTCAGCACGCGTGTTCATCACGAACGGCCCGTACCAGGCGACCGGCTCGCGGATGGGGCGCCCGCCGAGGACGAGGACGTCCAACTTCGGCGCCCGGCTCTCCTGCGACCGTGTCGCGGTGATCGTGACCACGTCTCCCCGACCGAAGACGGCCAGTTGTCCGGCGCTGATCGGCCGCTGCTCCACGCCGACCGTTCCGCTCCCGGCCAGGACGTACGCGAGAGCGTTGAAGTGGGCCCGCCACGGCAGCCGCACTCGGGCGTCGGGCTCGAGGGTGGCGTGGATCATCGTGATCGGGGTCCGCGTCGAACCAGGGCCCTGCTGACCGGCGAGGTCACCGGCGATCAGGCGCAGCAGCGCGCCGCCGTCCGGCGACGTCAGGAGCGTCACGTCACCGCCTCGCAGATCCTGGTAACGGGGCGGGCTCCACTTCTGGGCCGCCGGGAGGTTGACCCACAACTGGAAGCCGTGGAACAGCCCGCCTCGGACCACGACGTCCTCCGGGGGCGCCTCGATGTGCAGGATCCCGGCCCCGGCGGTCATCCACTGGGTGTCACCATCGGTGATCAGCCCCCCGCCGCCGTTGGAGTCCTGGTGCTGGATGATCCCGTCGATCATGTAGGTCACGGTCTCGAACCCGCGGTGGGGATGCCACGGGGTCCCCTTGGGCTCGCCGGGCGCGTACTCGACCTCTCCCATCTGGTCGAGATGGATGAAGGGGTCGAGATCGGCGAGGTCCACCCCGGCGAACGCCCGCCGGACCGGGAACCCTTCGCCCTCGAAGCCGCGTGGTGCGGTCGTCACCGACCGCACCGGCCGGTCGGTCGCCGTGGCAACGTCGGGGGCGTTGACCCGCGGGAGCGTGAGCAGGTCGGCAACGGTCACGGCAGGCATGTGGGGTTCCTGGTCGCGGTCGGACAGCACGGTGTGTAACGCTGGACGGCGGGAGCGTCTTCCGCGCGGTGCTTCCGCACCAGGATGCCGCCCGGCCCGCCCGCCACGTGCCGGCGACGATGACCAGCTGCCCGACGTCCACCCGAGGATCCAGCCGTGCCAGTCACTTCCACGATGCTCCCACTCGGCACCCCCGCGCCGGCGTTCACGCTGCCAGCGGTTGACGGGACGACCGTGTCGATCGACGACTTCGACGACGCTGCCGTCCTGGTGGTCGCCTTCCTGTGCAACCACTGTCCGTACGTGAGGCACGTCGAAGACGGGCTGGCCGCGCTGGCGCGTGACTACGCCGACCGTGGCGTGGCTTTCGTGGGCATCTGCAGCAACGACGCCGAGGCGTACCCCGACGACGCTCCCGCCGGGTTGGCACAGCAGGCTCGGCGCGCCGGGTTCGCGTTCCCCTACCTCATCGACGAGTCCCAGGACGTGGCCCGCGCCTACCGGGCGGCTTGCACCCCCGACTTCTTCGTCTTCGGGCCCGACCGGACGCTCGCCTACCGCGGGGCGATGGACGGCGCACGACCGGGCAACGACGTCCCCGTCACCGGTGAGGAGTTACGCAGCGCGCTCGACGCGCTCCTGGCGGGCGAGTCCCCTCCAGCCGACCAGCGTCCGAGCATGGGCTGCTCGATCAAGTGGAAGCCCGGCAACCAGCCGGAGCCGACCTAGCTCCGCAGCCACGTCGCCGCGTCAGCGTCGGGACGGTACCCAGCACGTCACCAGCGTCCACGGGGTGGTTCCCGGCTACCACCCGCCGTGGTCGCCACGGAGCGCGGCGAGGAACCGCTGGTAGCTCCCGTAGCGTGCGGGAGACACCTTCTTCGTCAGCAGCTCCGGCACCGCGCATCCTGGCTCGCCGTCGTGGAGGCACCCGGGCAGGTCGCACGGCAAGCCACGCAGCTCCGGGAAGGCGAACGCCAGGTCGTCGGGGGCCAGATGCGCGATCCCGAACGATCGGACGCCGGGTGTGTCCACCAGCCAGGCGTTGTCGACTCCGGGAACGCGTAGCGCCCGAGGACTGACCGTCACGTGTCGTCCACCGAAGCGCCCGACCTCCCCGACCTGACGCTGACTGCCGGGGACCAGCAGGTTCGACAGCGAGGTCTTCCCGACGCCGGAGTGGCCTGCCAGGACCGACCAGCGGTCGGCCAGCAGCGTACGGAGCTCCTCCAGGCCCTCCCCGGTGTGGGCGCTGGTCGCCACCACCGAGTAGCCCAGCGGGTCGTAGCGGTCTCGGATCCAGCCGACGTCGTCGTTGACGTCGATCTTGTTGACGCAGATGGCACCGTCCAGGCCGCCTGCCTCGGCCGCGACCAGGATGCGGTCGGCGAACCGCGCGCCGATCTCGCCCTCGTCCGCGACGATCACCACGATCGCCAGATCGACGTTCGCCGCGAGCAGCCGCTCCTCCGCCAGTGTGTCGTCGGCGGTGCGCATCAGCACGCTGCCGCGCTGGAGGCGGTCCACCACACGCGCTGTGTCGGTGTCGTGCCGTATGAGCCGGACCCGGACGCGGTCACCCACGACGATGTGTTCCCCGCGCATCGCCCCGCCGTACACGGCGGATATCTCCTCGCCGCCGACGATCACGTCCACCCAGCCCTTGTGCAACCCGATGACACGCCCGACCGGATGCTCGGTGCGACGCGGGCGTGGAGACGGCGGCCGCGTTCGGCGCGGTTCGTCCGCGTCCTCCCACTCCTGGGCGACCGCGTCGAGGTCGATGCGTGACATAGGGGCATGGTGCCCGACGCGACGCCCAACCGCCGCGCTCAACAGACGGTCACCGGTCGCAAACAGGTGCGACGAGGCACCCCGGTAGGGTGCTCCGCGACCAGACCAGGGGGCCACGTTGTTCGACTACGCCGAGGCGGCCGTGCAGGGCGCCTTGGACGCCGGCGCGACCTACGCCGACGCTCGCGCGCTGCTCAGCCGCGAAGAGGCGCTCGCCGCACGCGACGGGCTGATCGAGTCCTTGCGCACCGACGAACACGCCGGGGTGGGGGTGCGGGCGTTGATCGGGGGGGCGTGGGGTTTCTTCGCGACCAACGACCTGACCGAGGCGGCCGCACGCAGCGCCGGCCAGCAGGCCGCAACGATCGCGCGCGCCTCGGCGATGGTGCCCTTCCCGGACGTGTCGCTGACGGACGTGCCGGTGGTGCAGGACAGCTACGAAACCCCTCACGATGAGGACCCGTTCGCCGTCGCGATCTCCGAGAAGGCCGACCTACTGGTCGGTGTGACGACCACCATGCGTGAGGTCGACGGGATCGCGGTGGCGCGCGCGACACAGCGGTCGTGGTCGACGCAGAAGTGGTTCGTCTCCAGCCAGGGCCACCGCATCTCACAGCACCTCGTCGAGTGCGGCGGGGGGATGGACGCCACTGCGGTCGGCGACAACGAGACCCAGCGCCGCTCGTACCCCCAGGCGTTCGGCCAGTACGCGACCGGCGGGTACGAGATCATCCGCGACTTCGATCTGCCTACCCACGCCCCGCGCATCGCCCAGGAGGCGGTGGCGCTGCTGTCCGCCGATGAGTGCCCCACCGCGGAGACCGACCTCGTCCTCGAGTCCAGCCAGCTCGCCCTCCAGATCCACGAGTCGGTCGGGCACGCGATCGAGCTCGACCGGATGCTGGGTTGGGAGGCCGCTTTCGCCGGGACGTCGTTCCTGGACCTGACCGGGCTCGGGTCGCTGCGGTACGGCTCGGAGCTGATGAACATCACCGCGGACGCCACCCTGCCCGGGGCGCTGGGCACGTTCGGTTACGACGACGAGGGCACGCCCGCCCAACGGGTCGACATCGTGCGCAACGGCACGTGGGTGGGGGTCCTGTCCGGACGCGACTCGGCCCACATCGCGGGTCTGCCCCCCGGTGGGATGGTCCGCGCAGACGGCTACAACCGCCTGCCGATGGTGCGCATGACCAACGTGGGGATCGTGGCCGGGGACTCCTCCCTGGACGAGATCATCAGCGAGACCCGCGACGGGGTCTACATGTCCACCAACCGGTCGTGGTCGATCGACGACAAACGCCTCAACTTCCAGTTCGGCTGCGAGATCGCCTGGGAGGTCAAGAACGGACGGCGCGGCCGGATGCTGCGCAACCCGACCTACACCGGGATCACGCCGGTGTTCTGGTCGACGCTGGACATGCTGGCCGGACCCGACGAGCGGGTGGCGTGGGGCACGCCCAACTGCGGGAAGGGTCAACCGATGCAGGTCGCTCACACCGGCCACCCGGCCACACCAGCCCGCTTCCGCAACGTCCGTGTCGGGGTGAGAGGATGAGTGAGACGGGCGGAGCCGGACCGGCAGCGGCCGCTGCCGAGGTCGTCCGACTCGAGCGGCTGTGCGAGCAGGTGCTGGCGGGCTTGGGCGCCGGAACCGGGATCGAAGCGCAGGTGACCGCCACGGCCAGCAGGTGGGGACTGACCCGCTTCGCGAACTCCGGCATCCACCAGCACGTCGGCGAGCACACGGTCACGGTGGCGCTGCAAGCCGCTTTCGATGGGCGCGTCGCCGCGGCGACGACCAGCCGGACCGACGACGCTGGCCTCTACGAACTCGTGCAACGTGTGGAGGGCGCCGCCGCCGTCCGACCCGTCGACCCCGAATGGCCGGGGGTCACCCCGCCGACCGACGTCGCGGACGTCGACCACGCCGACCCGGCCACGCAGGAACCCGACCCCGCCGCCCGTGCGGCACACGTCGAGAAGTTCGTCGCGGCCGGCGAGGCGACCCGCGCTGCCGGGTACGTCGACAGCGCCGGGAGCCGGACGGTGTTCGCCAACTCCGCCGGCCACCACGCGACCGGGTGGTGGACCCGAGCGACCATCGACGGCATCCACCAGACGACCACGTCGGCCGGGAAGGGCCACCAGACATCGCGCCGACTGGAGGCGCTCGACGGTGGTGCCACCGGCCGGCGCGCGGCCCGGTTGGCGGTCGACAGCGCCGATGCAGGCGAACTCGAGCCGGGGCGGTACGAGGTCGTGCTGTCGCACGAGTGCGTCGCGACGATCGCCCAGTTCCTGGCCTTCTACGGCTTCAACGCCAAGGCCCACCTGGAGGGTCAGTCGTTCGTCGAGCTCGGCGCGCAGCAGTTCGACGAGAGGTTGCAGCTGTGGGACGCCGCGCTCGACGAGCGGGCGTTGGGGCTGGGGTTCGACGCTGAGGGGTCACCCAAGCGCCAGCTGCAGCTGGTCACCGACGGCGTCACCCGCAACCTCGCTCACGACCGGCGAACGGCCCGACGAGCCGGCACCCAGACGACCGGTCACGCGATCGCCGGTGGCGAGGTGTACGGCCCGGTGCCCACCAACCTGTTCGTCGGCGCCGGGGATGCGCGCGACGTCGACGCGCTGGTGGCGCAGGTCGACCGCGGACTGCTGGTGACGGAGTTCAACTACTGCCGGGTGCTGGATCCCCGCACGCAGGTCGTGACCGGGTTGACCCGCAACGGGACGTTCCTGATCGAGCGGGGGGAGGTGACCCGGCCGGTCAGCAACCTGCGGTTCACCCAGTCGTTCGTGGCAGGTGTGGGACCGGACCGGCTGCTGGCCGCCACCGCAGACACCCGCTTCGCCGACGGCGAGTTCGGCCCCGGCATGGTGCACTGCCCCGCGTTGCGGCTGGCCAGCTGGAACATCACCGGAGGCGCTCGCGGCTGAGCGGCCGGGGCCGTCTGCCGCTCAGCTACCCCTCGTCGTCCTGGCCCTGGTCACCGTCCTCGGACGCTTCTGGCTCCGCGACCTGCTCACGCTCCTCGATCGAGCCGGCGGCGGGCGCGTCGCCACCCGTGCCGCGCGATCCCCGCGCGACGTCTTCCTGGTCCTCGGGTGGAGACTTGGCCTGATCCGGCTGTGACACGTGAACTCCTACTGCGGCGGGTGGCCCCATGATGCCGCACGCGGGGATCTCGTGATGCGCACCGTCGAGGTCGACGGCGGCCCTAGCGAACCGTTCCGCAGTGACCGACCGTTCGCACGGCCGTCACCACCGACGCAGCCGTCACTATGGTCGTGAGGGACGGGAAGGAAGAGGTATGTCACAGACGATCGAGGACCTGCTGCGCGAGGAGCGCACCTTCCCGCCGCCGGAGGACTTCCGGCGTGACGCGCTCGTCTCCGACGACCGGCTGTACCGCGAGGCCGGGTCGGACAGGCTGGGCTTCTGGGCCCAGCAAGCCCGCCAACTGGACTGGTTCCAGGAGTGGGACAGCGTCGTCGAGTGGGACCTGCCGTACGCCGAGTGGTTCGTCGGCGGGAAGCTGAACGCGTCCTACAACTGCCTGGACCGCCATGTCGAGGCGGGCCGGGGTGACAAGGTCGCGTTCCACTGGGAGGGCGAGCCGGGCGATCGCCGAACCATCACCTACTCCGAGTTGCTCGACGAGGTGCGACGGCTCGCGAACGTCCTGAAGTCGTTGGGGGTCGCCAAGGGCGACCGGGTCGCGATCTACATGCCGATGATCCCCGAACTGCCGGCGGCGCTGCTGGCGTGTGCGCGGATCGGCGCGCCGCACTCGGTGGTCTTCGGCGGCTTCTCCGCACAGTCACTGCGCGAGCGGATCCAGGACGCGGAAGCCAAGGCGCTGATCACGGCCGACGGTGGGTGGCGCCGCGGCGAGGTGGTGGATCTCAAGGCAGCCGCGGACGAGGCGCTCCAGGACGCGCCCAGCATCGAGAACGTCGTGGTGGTGCGCCGCACCGAGCACGACGTGCAGATGCGCGAGGGCCGCGACCACTGGTACCACGAGCTGGTGGCCGACGCCGAGGCCGACTGCCCGCCGGAGCAGGTCGACAGCGAGGACCTGCTGTACCTGCTGTACACCAGCGGCACCACCGGGAAGCCGAAAGGGATCATGCACACGACCGGTGGGTACCTCACGCACTGTGCCTACACCCACCGCTACGTGTTCGACCTGGATCGCGACCGCGACGTGTACTGGTGCACCGCCGACATCGGTTGGGTGACCGGGCACAGCTACATCGTGTACGGGCCGTTGGCCAACGGCTGCACGTCGGTGATGTACGAGGGCGCCCCCAACCATCCCGAGGCCGACCGGCTGTGGGAACTGGTGGAGCGGTACGGCGTCACGATCTTCTACACCGCCCCGACCGCGATCCGTGCGTTCATGAAGTGGGGCGACGAGCACCCACAACGTCACGATCTGTCCTCGCTGCGGGTCCTGGGGACGGTCGGGGAACCGATCAACCCGGAAGCGTGGGTGTGGTACTGGAAGACGATCGGCGGCGAACGCTGCCCGGTCGTGGACACCTGGTGGCAGACCGAGACCGGTGGGATCATGATCAGCCCACTGCCGGGCGTCACCACCCTCAAACCCGGCTCGGCCACGTTCCCCATCCCGGGGATCACCGCCGAGATCGTCGACGAGGACGGTCAGCCGGTGGAGGCGCCCGGTGGGGGCTACCTGACGCTCACCCAACCGTGGCCAGGGATGGTGCGCGGCATCTGGGGCGACCCCGAGCGCTACAAGCAGACCTACTGGGACCGCTTCGAGGGGCGCTACTTCGCCGGTGACGGCGCCAAGATCGACGAGGACGGCTACATCTGGGTGCTCGGACGCGTGGACGACGTGATGAACGTGTCGGGCCACCGCATCTCCACTGCGGAGGTCGAGTCGGCGCTGGTCAGCCACGACGCTGTGGCCGAGGCGGCGGTGATCGGCCGTGACGACCCGGAGACCGGCCAGGCGATCGTTGCGTTCGTGAGCTTGCGTTCCGGTTACGACGGCGACGAACAGCTGGTGGACGATCTGCGCGAGCACGTCGCCGACCAGATCGGGAAGATCGCCCGCCCACGCACGATCCTGCTCACCCAGGACCTGCCCAAGACGCGGTCGGGGAAGATCATGCGGCGGCTGCTGAAGGACATCGCCGAGGACGAGGACCTCGGCGACACCACGACCCTGGCCGACGAGAGCGTGGTCGACGACATCAAGGAGCGCTACTTGGAGAAGTCCTCGGCAGGCGAGGAGCGGTGAAGCAACGCCAGGACAGCACTGGCCGACCCGGCTTGATCCGGGCGCTGATGCTGTCTCTCCTCGTGGCCTTCGGGGTGGCACTGGTCAACGAGGTGCTGCGCCGACGGCGATGGCAGCCCGTCGAGGAAGAGACCGCTGACGTCCCGCAGCATCAGGCGGCTCTGGCCGCACGCACCACGACGGTGGCCCTGGCGCAGCGGGAGCGCCCACGACGTCCCGACCGGGGCGCCGTCGAGGAGGCGCCGTCACGAGAGGAGGCGCCGCCAGTAGAGGCGCCGCCAGCCGAGGCCAGCCCCGGCGATGCGCCCACAGACACGGCTGCCGCGCGCGAGGATGGCACTGGCCAGGCGCCCACACGTGAGGCTGCTGCCGGCCGCCACCCCCGTCCCTCGGCGCCCGCGGCCATCGCATCACCCGCCGACGGCCGCTTGAGCACGCGGCTGCAGGAGCCGCTGCCGCCGTCGCCCCCGCCGCCGGAACGGGTCAAAGCCACCCGACCGTCGGTGATCGCCCTGCTCGTCGTCGCGGGTGCCGTGTTGGCCGCCGCCACCGCAGTCCTGCTCGTGCGGCTCTAACGGCTGACGACACGCGGCGGCTCGCCGTGGGACGTGCAGGACGAACGACGGTCGGGATCGATGGGAGTAGCGAAGGTGAACCTGAGAGAGATCATCGCCACCGCGCCGCTGTTGTGGCGGGCGTGGAAGTGGCTACCAGGACCGCTGAAGGCCATCGTGGTTGCGGCCGCGGCGATCACGTGGCTCAAGCGGCGATCTTCCGATCACGAACAGCCGGCCGGCGCCGGGGCGAGCGTCGAGCATCGGTGAGCTCGGTTCACCTGGTGAAGCGCGGATGGTCGGGGAACAACCGACGCAGGGTCGGGTTGGTGCGGTCGGCGTCGGACACGATCGGGTCGTCCACCGGCCAGTCCACCCCCAGATCGGGGTCGTCCCACGCCACCGAACGCTTGTCCAGGTCGTCGCGCCAGTAATCGGTGACGTCGTAGATGTAGTCGACCGGCGACGTGCCGTACGCGCAGAACGAGTTCGCCAACCCCTCGCTGATGAACAGTCGGATGCGCTGGCCCTGCGGCGGGTCACCGAGGTGGAACGTCGCGACCTCTCCGAACGTGGCGCTGTCCGGCCGGATGTCGGCGACTGCGGCCATGGCGGCGCCCCGCGCCACGTACACGAGCTTGTCCCACGGCTCGGCGTGGAAGCCGCGCAGCACCGCGGGCGCGCTCCGCGAGTGGTTGCCCTGCACCAGGACCGGCTTGCGCCCCAACGGGCCCTCGAGTTCGCGGATCTGGTAGGTCTGGCGGAAGAAGCCACGTTCGTCTTCGAACGTCTCCCAGCGCACAACCACCAGACCGTCGATCTTGGTGGTTTCGACCGGCACGGCGCTCCCTGTGTCGCGACCGCGAGGAGGCTAACCCGTGGCCACGCCGGCGCGGTTCGCACGTCGAGCGCGCACGGCCTTACGGGCCTGTAGGTGGCCGCGTCCGCTGCGACCCGCCCGGGCCCCCGTCGCCGTGGTGCAGCTCGACCGGCGTGTCGAACATCAGCGTCCGGATCGGCCACGGGATGGTCAGACCGGCACGTTC
>JALYHG010000072.1 GCA_030776725.1 Actinomycetota bacterium | reverse complement strand
TGAGCGAGCTGCTGGTCCTCGTCGACCACGACCACGGCAGGACGCGCAAGGTCTCGACCCAGATGCTGACCAAGGCGCGAGATCTGGCAAGAGACGCCGGTGACACGGTCGCCGCGATCGCCGTGGGCCCCGGCGCATCCGCAACCGCAGACGCGGCCGGCACGTTCGGAGCCGACCGGGTCTACGCCTGGGATTCGGCCGACGCCACCGCGTACGTCACCCTGCCCATGGTCGAGGCCGTGCAGCAGGTGATCCGCGGATCCGATGCCCGCCGGGTCCTGTTCCCCTCCGCCAACTTCTACAAGGACGTCGCGGCCCGCCTGGCTGTCCGCCTCGGAGCCGGCATCATCACCGACGCCTCCGACCTCGAGCTCGTCGACGGCGACCTGATCGTGGTCAAGGACGTGTTCGGCGGCGCCACCATCACCCGCTCGCACGTCCGCGGCGATCGGATCGCGCTGATCGGCGTGAAGTCGAACGCGTTCGTGGCCGAGGCGCGCGGGGACGGCCCCGCGGAGGTCGTTCCGCTCGACGTCGCGCTGTCCGACGACGCGAAACGGTCCCGCGTGGTCGAGGTGGTGACCCAGGCCGAGGGTGGCCGGCCGGACGTCGGCGAGGCCTCGACCGTCGTCGCTGGTGGGCGGGGACTCGGCGACGCGTCGGGCTTCGAGCTGATCGGCCGGCTCGCCGACGTGCTCGGCGCCGGGGTCGGCGCGTCCCGTGCCGCGGCCGACGCTGGGTGGATCGCACACCGCCACCAGATCGGCCAGACCGGGAAGACGATCTCTCCGCAGCTGTACATCGGCTGTGGGATCTCCGGGGCGATCCAGCACCGGGCCGGGATGCAGACCTCCCAGCTGATCGTCGCGATCAACAAGGACCCCGAGGCGCCCATCTTCCAGATCGCAGACTTCGGTGTGGTCGGTGACCTGTACCAGGTCGTGCCCAAGCTGATCGAGGAGATCGAGGCGCGGAAGGGCTGACAGCCGGCCGGCCGCGTCGCCGGGAGCGCACCCGGCGCCACAGGTGCTGCCGGATAGGCTGGCGCGCTCGATCGGGAGGGATCGGTGTGGTCGCGACCTGGGACCGCCGCACCCCGGCGGAACGCGACCGTGTGCGCGCGATGGTCCTCGAGGGCTGGATCCCGGCGGTTGCCTCGTTCAGCCCGTTCTGGGGTCGCTACCTCGACCGCGCCGGGGTGGACCCCGCCCGGGTGCGTTCCCGCGCCGACCTCGAGACGATCCCCCCCGTCCGTGAGGCGAACGTGGTCGGTGCGGGCGGACCAGGCAGCCCGGCGCTGGTCCTGCGACCCACCGAGGAACAGGTCAAAGCCGGCGCCACGTTCGGGACGCTCCTGCAGGTGGCCCGGGCCATCCGTCGGGGCGGCGCAGCCGGCAAGCGGATGGCACTGCTGACCGAGTACAAGCCGATCCACCTGCACCCCGCCGGACGCGACGGTCAACTCACGATCGCCTACACGCGGACCGACCTCGACCGCCTGCACCGCACCGGCGCGCGGGCGGCGCAGGTCCTGGGCCTCGGCAGCGACGACTACCTGGTCTCCGCGGTCCCGGCCGACGGGACCCTGCGGTTCTGGGGCCTGTACCACCTGGCGTTGGGCGCGTCGCTGCTGGCGGTGCACGCCCGTGGGCACGGCCGCCCCGTGGACGACACCGTCTGGGCGTTCCGCCAGGTGCCCGCGACGGCCGTCGCGGTCCCGATCGCCGACGCGGTGGCGCTCGCGGGGGTGGCCGCCGACAGCGGGGCCGATCTGGGCAACGTCGCCACGGTCGTCGTGGTCGGTGTGCCGCCCGACGATGAGCAGCGCCGTGCCGTGGCCGACGCGTGGCGCGCCGCTGGGAGCGCCCCCACGGTGCGGGTGCTGGCCCTGTGGGCCTCGGCGGGGGGTCGATCGCTGTGGGCGGAGTGCGCCGAGGCGGGCGGAGCCACGGGACTGCACACCTACCCGGATCTGGAGGTCCTGGAGGTCCTCGACCCTGCCACCGGCCGCACCAGCGACGGCGCCGGCGACCTGACCTACACCTCGGCCGGCTGGCACGGCACCGGCCTGATCCGCTACCGGACCGGTGACCGGGTCGCCGGCGTCGACGAGACCGTCTGCTCCGGGTGTGGCCGCACCGTCCCGCGGGTGCTGGGCGCCGTGACCGAGGCGGCCTGGCAACCGCGCCTGGCGACCCCCGCAGGCTCCGAACGCATCGACGTGCGCGGAGCGGGTGCCGTCCTGAGCGGCGACGACCGCGTGAACGCCTGGCAGGTCGAGCTGCGCGGAGCGACCGCGCGCCGGACAGGTGACGCCTACGTCGTTCACCTGTCGACATCGATGCAGCCGCAAGCGCTGGTGGACCTCGACCG
>JALYHG010000071.1 GCA_030776725.1 Actinomycetota bacterium | reverse complement strand
GATGGCCCGGATCGAGCACCTGCTCAAGCAAGCCCAGGACGACTACCCCGACCAGCCGGCGGGCCCCGACGACCGCTGGTGGGTCCCCGCGCACCTGGGCGGGACCGCCCCCACCGTCGACGAAGCGGCCGCCATGATCGCCCGACAGAACGAGGAGCGGCGCAGCGGGGGCTCGCGCGATTGAAGCGGCGGGCGCCTCAGCGCGGGGCCACCGGCCGTGACGTCAACCAGGCAGGATCGGCGTCAAGGTCTCGACCGGTCCGGGACGACGCGTCGTCGGGGAGTCGTCCGGTTGGGGCTGCGGCGACGTCGGCGCGGTGTTCCCGAACGTCGGCTGAGTGGTCCCGAACGTCGGCTCGCGGGTGGGAGTGGTCTCCTCAACCGTCTCGGGCCCCAGGTCGGGACCGGAGGTCGGCGGCGGGCTGAACGCCGGCTCCGTCCCGCCGAAGGTGTCGACCGGTACGGGCGACCGGTCCGTGGGGGTCGGCGATCGGGGGACCAGCGTGTCCCAGTTCGGCTCGGGGAACTGTTCAACGGCGAGCGGCGCGACCGCTTGGCCCATGTAGTCGCCCCAGGTCTCGGCGGGGATGGAGCTCCCGGTGACCCGGGCCATCGGTGTGTTGTCGGCGTTCCCGATCCATACCGCGGTCGCAAGTTGCGGGACGTACCCAACGAACCAGGCATCACGGAAGTCGTCGGTGGTGCCGGTCTTGCCGGCCGCCGGCCGTCCGAGCTGTGCGGACGTCCCCGTCCCCTCCTGGATGTTGTCGATGAGCACGTCGGTGACGCCGTAGGCGACGTCGGCCTGCATGGCCCGCTCCGGGCGAGCCCGCTCGGCGTCGAGCACCACCTGCCCCGATTCGATGTCGCGGATGGTCCTGATGAACCGCGGCTCGTGTCGCTCCCCGCCCGCCGCGAACGTCGCGTACCCCTGCGCCATGTCCAGCGGGGTGACGTCGACCGTGCCCAGGATCAGCGACGGGACGGCGACGAGGTCCTCGGTGTCGTTGATGCCCGCTGCGACCGCCATCTGCTTCACGGCCTCGGGGCCGACCTCCGACGCGATCTGTGCGTACACGACGTTGGTGGACGTCAGAGTGGCTTGGCGGACGTTCTGCTGACCGAACCCCGCGTTGCCGAAGTTCGACACGTCGTACGGCGGGAAATCGTCGAAGTTGACCACCATCTGCGCCGGGGCTGGGAACACCTCCTCGAGGGACCGACCCTGGTCCAACCACGCCGCCAGACCGAACGGCTTGAACGCCGACCCGGCCTGGTTGCCGCCCCGGATCGCGATGTTGAACTGCTCGGAGCGGAAATCCCGTCCCCCGACCACGGCTTTCACGGCACCGCTGGTCGGGTCGATGGACACCATCGCCCCGGTGTACGGAACGTCCGCCAGGTGGGCGTTCAAGGTCGTGAGCGCCAGCTCCTGCAGCCGCGTGTCGAGCTCGGTGGTCACATCCAGGCCGAGGTAGATGTCCTGCTCGTCGCCGAGTTCATCGGCGAGGGCCTGTTGCACCGCGTCGAGGTAGTACGCGTTCGTCCCGTACTCGACCAGTGGTTCGTCGCGGAGCTCAGGGAGCCCCTCGGCGATCAGCTGGTCGGCCTCCGCGTCCGGTAGCCAGCCCTCCTCGGCCATGCCCCGCAGCGCGATCTCGCGTCGCTCGTTGGCCACCTCGGGGTGGCGTCCGGGGTCGTAACGGGAGGGGGCCGCGACCATCCCGGCGAGCGTCGCAGCCTCGTTGACGCTGAGCTCGGTCGCAGCCTTCCCGAAGTAGGTCTGGGCAGCCGCTTCGATCCCGAGCGCGCCGCGCCCGAACGGGACGGCGTTGAGGTAGTACTCCAGGATCTGATCCTTGCCGAGTCGGCCCTCGAGCTTGCGGGCGTACGCCAGCTCGCGCAGCTTCCCCCGGTAGGTGCGCGGGACCTCCCGGATGGCGATGTCGACGTACTGCTGCGTGATGGTCGAGCCGCCCTGACGGATCTCACCGTGGATGAGGTTGGTCCAGAACGCACGGATGATGCCCCGCGTCGAGTACCCCTCGTGCTCGTAGAAGTTGCGGTCCTCGACCGCCAGGATCGCCTGCCAGACGTGGTCGGGGAGCTCGTCCAGCTCGATGTTCGACCGGACCGCGCCCGGGTCCAGCTTGGCGATCACGTCGCCCGCGGCGTCTCGGACGATGCTGGGCTCCGGTAGCTGGAGCTCATCTGGGCTCGGCAGCGGACCCGCCCGGTAGTTGCTGAGGAAGAAGATCGCCGTGAACAACACCACCACCACGAACGACGCGACGATCGCCAAAGCGATCAGCGGTAGCAACGGCAAGGCGCGCATCATCGGGCCACCGCCGCGCGGTTGGTGACGGTCTGGGGAGCGACCGGAGACAGCACGGCGAGGTCCGGGTCGGGGAAGTCGGCCACCGGCAGGTTCGCGACCGCATCCCCCATGTAGTCACCCCAGGTCTCCGCCGGGATGCTGCTTCCGGTCACACCGTCCATCGGCGTGTTGTCCGGCGTTCCGATCCACACGGCCGTGGCGAGCTGCGGGACGTACCCCACGAACCACGCGTCGCGGAAGTCGTCTGTCGTCCCGGTCTTCCCGGCCGCCGGCCGACCGATCTGAGCCGCCGCCCCGGTGCCACGGCGGATGTTGGCGTGCAGCACGTCGGTCACCACGTGAGCGACGTTGGGTTGCAGCACCCGCGTGAGCTGTGGACTGGCGTCGAGCAGGACGTCGCCGTCGGTCGTCTCCACACGTCGGATCAACTGTGGGGCGACGCGAGACCCACCGTTGGCGAAACCCGAGTAGGCCCGTGCCATGTTCAGCGGGGTCACGTCGGCGGTGCCCAGAGCGATCGCCGGGGCGGTGGCTCGACGCAGATCCTCGTCATCGGCGATCCCCAGGCTGGTCGCGACCTCCGCCACGGCAGCCGGCCCGACCTCGGACGTCAACTGGGCGTACACCACGTTGGTCGACGTCAGGGTCGCCTCGTACACGCTCTGAGCACCGAAGCCTCGACGGCCGAAGTTGGAGACGCGGTAGTCGGGGTACCGGTCGAAGTCCACCGTCATGGTGGCCGGTGCGGCGAAGACCGACCGCGTCGGGGAGTACCCGGCCGCCACGAAGGCCGCCAGCGCGAACGGCTTGAACGCCGACCCGGCCTGGTTCCCACCGCGCGTGGCATGGTTGAACTGTTCCTCGGGGAACCCGAGCCCGCCGATCAGCGCTCGAACCGCACCGTTGCGCGGGTCGATCGTCACGATCGCGCCGGTGTAGGCGGTCCCCTCCAGGTGGGCGTTCAACGTGTCGAGCGCCACACGTTGCAGCCCAGGGTTCATCTCCGTGAACACCCGCAGGCCGATGTCCACGTCACGACGGTCTCCCAGTTCGTCGGCGAGGACGTCGCGGACGGCATCGACGTAGTACGAGTGGGGCCCGTACTGCACCAGCGGCTCTCGGCTGACCGCGGGGACTCCGGCGGCGACCAGCCGTGAGCGCATCTCGTCGCTGATCCAGCCCTGCTCCGCCATGCCGTTGAGGACGTAGATCCGGCGTTGGTTCGCCGCCCCGGGATCGCGCTCGGGGTCGTACCGTGACGGCGCCGCGATCATGCCTGCCAGCGTGGCTGCCTGGTTGACGCTCAACTGGCTCGCGGAGACGCCGAAGTAGGTCTTCGCTGCCGCCTCGATGCCGATCGCTCCCCGCCCGAACGGCGCGGCGTTGAGGTAGTGCTCCAGCACCTCCTCCTTCGGCAGTCGCCGTTCGAGCTTCACCGCCGCGGCGATCTCGCGGATCTTCCCGACCATGGTCCTCGGAACGTCGCGGATCGCCAGCTCGACGTACTGCATCGTGATGGTCGACCCGCCTTGCTCGATCTCTCCGTGTCGGACGTTGACCCACGCGGCGCGGAGCAAGGCGCTCCACGCGAACCCGGGATGCGAGAAGAACCCACGATCCTCGGCGGCCAGAACCGCCTGCCAGACGTGGTCGGGCAGCTGCTCGACGTCGACGTTGCGCCGGATGGCGGTTGGATCCAGCGTCGCCACCCGCTGCCCGTTGGATGCGTAGACGACGGTGGGGTCGGGGATCGTTAGGTCCTCAGGCGCAGGCAGATCCATCGTCAGGTACGCGTGGAGGAACACGGAAGCCCCGGCGAGCGCGGTGGCAGCCACGGCCACGACCGGGACGAACAGCAGCGGCGCCCAGCGGACGAACCAGCGGCCATCGCGCCGCAGCAGTCGCTGGTACCACCCGGTGGAGGTTCCATCGTGGGGCATCTGATGTCGTCAAGCAGGGAGCACATCGCCCTCGACCGTAACGGGGCGAGCGCTACGGGGCCGTGCGAGGCGACCGACCATCGGGACGCCACGGGTGTTGCCGCAGCGGGCGAGGCTGACGCCGACGGTCGTTACAGCGCCCGGATGATCCAGATCAGCAACGCGATCGCCAGCAGGACACCGACGACCGTCCAGATCCCTCCTCGAGGCATGACATCTCCGTTTCTGTCAACGGCCCGCGGCGACGCAACGCCGCATGTCCGTTCGTCACGCGGTGAGCGTGGCGCTCGGTCAGCCGCCGTCCCAGTGCGGCGGCGGCAGGTCGGGGTGGTGAACCGGTTCTCGCTCGACGTCGTAATCGAACCTGTCGATCGCCTCCTGGACCAGCTCCGGTTTGAGGTCGCCCTGTTGGGCGAGCATCGCCAGGGTGCAGATGATGATGCTCTCGGCGTCGATGCGGAAGTGGCGGCGCAGCGCCGGACGGGTGTCCGACAGCCCGAAGCCGTCGGTCCCCAGGACGCCGTAGGTGCCGGGGATCCAGTCAGCGATCTGCCCCGGGACGGCCTTCATCCAGTCGGTCACCGCGACGTAGGGTCCTTCGGTGCCCTCCAACTGTTGGCGGACCCACGGCACCCGTGGTTCGGAGAGCGGATGGCGGCGGTTCCACGAATCGCACGCGATCCCGTCGCGGGTGAGCTCGTTCCAGCCAGGGCAGCTCCACAGGTCGGCAGCCACATCCCACTCGTCGAGGAGCCGCTGCTGGGCCTCGAGCGCGAGATGGATCGCGGTGCCGCTGGTCAGGATCTGCGCGCGGTGGCGGCGCTCCTCTTCCGCAGCGCGGTAGCGGTACATCCCGCGGATGACGTGCTGCTCGTCGAGACCCTCGGGGATCGGCGGCTGGCGGACCGGCTCGTTGTAGACGGTCAGGTAGCACATCACGTCGTCGGGGTTCTCGCCGTACATGCGGTCGAGCGCGTGCTCGACGATGATCGGGATCTCGAAGGCGAACGATGGGTCGTAGCTGATCACCGCCGGGTTGGTTGCGGCGAGTAGGTGAGAGTGGCCGTCCTCGTGCTGCAGCCCTTCTCCGTTGAGGGTGGTCCGGCCGGCGGTCGCCCCGATCAGGAAGCCACGCGTGCGCTGGTCGGCGGCGCTCCAGATCAGGTCCCCGACCCGCTGGAAGCCGAACATGGAGTAGAAGATGAAGATCGGGATCATCGGCTCGCCGTGGGTGGCGTAGCTCGTCCCGGCCGCTGCCAACGACCCCATCGATCCGGCCTCGGTGATCCCCTCGTGCAGTATCTGCCCGTCGCGCGCCTCCTTGTAGGACAGCAGCATCTCGCGGTCGACCGGCTCGTAGTTCTGCCCGTGCGGCGAGTAGATCTTCCGCGTGGGGAACAGGGAGTCCAGCCCGAACGTGCGCGCCTCGTCGGGGATGATCGGGACGAAGCGCGGCCCCCAGTCCGCGTCGTCCATCAGGTCCTTCAGCAGGCGCACGAACGCCATCGTCGTGGCGACCTCCTGGTTGCCTGAGCCGCCCTTTAGCTCCTGGTAGGCGTCCTTCTTCGGCAGCGGCATGTGGTGGTAGTTGACCACCCGCTTGGGCAGCACCCCGCCCAGCGCCTGGCGGCGCTCCATCATGTACTGGTACTCGTCGCTGTCCTCGCCCGGGTGCACGTACGGCGGTAGTTCCTCGTCGAGTTCACGGTCGGAGATGTCCAGGAACAGGCGGTCCCGGAAGGTCTTCAGCGCCTTGACCGACAGCTTCTTCATCTGGTGGGTGGCGTTGCGCGCCTCGAAGTCCGGACCGAGCGTCCACCCCTTGATGGTCTGTGCGAGGACCACCGTGGGCTGCCCGGTGGTGTTCACGGCCGCGTCGTACGCGGCGTAGACCTTGCGGTAGTCGTGTCCACCGCGCGACAGCTTCTGCAGGTCCTCGTCGCTGAGGTCTTCCACCATCGCCCGCAGCCGCGGATCCACACCGAAGAAGTCCTCGCGGATGTAGCTCCCGGACTCGACCGTGTAGGTCTGGAACTGACCGTCGGGGACCTCGTTCATGCGCTTGACGAGTACCCCGTCGGCATCCTGTGCGAGCAACGGGTCCCAGTCACGCCCCCAGACGACCTTGACGACGTTCCAGCCGGCGCCACGGAACACCGACTCGAGCTCCTGGATGATCTTGCCGTTGCCGCGGACCGGGCCGTCGAGCTGTTGCAGGTTGCAGTTGATCACGAAGATCAGGTTGTCCAGCTCCTCGTACGCGGCGACCGACAGGGCACCCAACGTCTCCGGCTCACGGGTCTCGCCGTCCCCGAGGAGGCACCACACCCGCTGTGCGGACGTGTCCCTGATCCCGCGGTTCTGCAGGTACTTGTTGAAGCGCGCCTGGTAGATCGCGTTCAGCGGGGACAGCCCCATCGAGACCGTGGGAAACTCCCAGTAGTCGGGCATCAGACGAGGGTGCGGATAGCTGGACAGGCCGCCGACAGCGGTCTCGCGTCGGAACGCGTCGAGCTCCTCCTCGGTGAGACGCCCTTCCAGGTAGGACCGGGCGTAGATGCCCGGTGACGCGTGCCCCTGGATGAACACCTGGTCGCCGCCACCTTCGTCCTTGCCGCGGAAGAAGTGGTTGAACCCAACCTCGTACAGCGACGCCGCCGAGGCGTAGGTCGCGATGTGCCCGCCGACGCCGTGCTGCAGGTTGCCGCGGGTGACCATCACGGCGGCGTTCCACCGGATGAAGGCACGGATCCGTCGCTCGAGGTGTTCGTCGCCGGGGAACCAGGGCTCACGCTCGGAGGGGATCGTGTTGACGTAGTCGGTGGAGATCAGCGAGGGGACCCCGACCTGCTGATCACGAGCCCGTTCGAGCAGCTTGAGCAGCAGGAACCGGGCGCGCATCCGCCCCCGCAGTGAGACGACCGCGTCGAGGGAATCGAGCCACTCCTCGGTCTCCTGCGGGTCGGTGTCGGGGATCTGGCTGGGCAGGCCGTCGGTGATGACGTGCCGCCGCTCGTCGACCATCCCGGATCCTTCCGTCTGCCTCCCCCAACCCTACGCCACCCGAGTCCGCGCGGTCGTTGGTTCCCCCCCTCCGGCGTCGTCCTCGGATGAACTCAGCTCGGTGTGGGTTCGCCCCAGTCGTCGTCCCACTCGTCCTCCCACTCCTCCTGTTCATCCCAGTCCAGGGGTCCCTGCTCGAGCTTCTCGGCATGGGCCTCCGCGTCATCCCGGGACGCGAAGTTGGCCACGGGAAGGTCCCGGTTGTGGGTGTCGACCACCGCGAAACGCGGCTTGGCGTCGACCGGATGCTCTGCCTCGCGGACCTCGAACCGTGGCACGTTCCTTCTCCCTTCGACCGTCTCCAGCATGCCGGGGGGGCAGCGCTGCCGCTCCGACGGGAGGTCGCCGCCCGGACGAGCCGACGTGGCGACTTGCTTGTCAGGGGCGACGCTGCTGGCGTGGTCGGGGTCGACGGTGACGCGGTCTTGCCGCGCATGGCGGGCGCACGGGGACAGGACGGTCGTGTGAGACGTGACGACGTGCGGTGGATGCGCCTGGCCCTGGCGGAAGGGCGTGACGCTGCGGCCCACGACGACGTGCCGATCGGCGCGGTCGTCGTCGGTCCTGACGGCCGCCAGCTAGCCCGGTCCCACAACCGGCGGGAGGTCGACCGCGATCCGACAGCCCACGCCGAGTTGCTCGTGCTGCGCGGGGCGGCGCGGCGCCTGGGCACCTGGCGGCTCGAGGGGTGCACGATGTACGTGACGCTCGAGCCGTGCGCGATGTGCGCTGGCGCGGCGGTCCTCGCGCGCCTCTCCCGGCTGGTGTTCGGTGCCGACGACCCCAAGGGCGGGGCGGTGGGGTCACTGTGGGACATCCCGCGCGATCCGCGCCTGAACCACACCGTCGAGGTCGTCCGGGGAGTCGAAGCCGGGGAATGCGCGGCCCTGCTCCGCGGGTTCTTCCATGAGCGTCGCGGCCCGGCTGGTGTCTCGCCGCCGGGTTCGTGACCGGGTACGCTCGGTACTCCGTCTACGGGCGTCCACGGCC
>JALYHG010000070.1 GCA_030776725.1 Actinomycetota bacterium | reverse complement strand
TCGTACGGCAGGGCGGGCTCCGGCGGTCGCGACCCCGCGAGGTTGCCCTCGCCGATGAGGAGGATCCCCGGGTAGGGATCGCAGGGTGGCATGCCCGGCCACGTGTGCTCGCGCGCACCGGGAGCGGGGTCGGGGTTCGCGGTCCGCGCCGGTGGGCGGAAGTCGGGGTCCGCGTGGCTCTTCGCCTCCCCGCGTTCGAGGATCTGCTCGGTGTAGCGGTTCCCGGCGTTCCACAGCAGCCACCCGTCGATGCCGTTGTCGTAGACGGCGCGGATCTGCTCGGTGACGTGCTCCGGCGAGTGGTTCGGGTAGCCCATCCACGGTGCCGAGAAGTCCTCGAGCCACGGGCGGATCTCCGCGCGCAGATCCTGCACGCGCATCTGCGCCTCCTGCATCGCGTTCCACACCGTCTCGTACGGGTGCTCGATCGGGTGGGGCTCGAGGCCGTAGTTCCCACCGGCGTAGTGCGACGGGTAGACCATGAGCGAGATGAAGTCGACGTGCTCGGCGATGCGCTCCAGCACCTGACCGGTGCCGCCGGCGTCCCAGCGGAAGTCGTAGGTGACGAGACCGAACAGGTCGGCGGAGATGTACCCGCCGGCGTCGTGGATGCGCTCCGAGGCGCGGGCGAGGAAATCGACGATCTCGTCGCTGTGCCGCCACTGCTCGCGCGGCCGGTCCTCCGGCACGCCCGGCAGCCGGATGCCGTCGATGTCGCCGTCACCGCCGTTGGGGAAGCGGATGTAGTCGTACTGGATCTCGTCGAAGCCCATCTCGATCGCGGCGAGCCCGACGTCGATGCACCAGTCGCCGGCGCCGTCCTGGTAGGGGTTGAGCCACGAGAAGCCCTTCCGGGCCTTCCACGTCCGTCCCGAGCTGTCCTGGATGGCCAGGTCCGGTCGCGCGTCGGCGACGCGGGTGTCCTTGAAGCAGGCGATGCGGGCGATCGCCCACCCGCCGGCGTCCTCGAGCTGCTGGAGGCGGTCCTCGATGCCGTCGAAGCTGTTGCGCCACGCGCCGCCTCCGCCGGCCTCGGCCAGCGGGTGGTCGATGTTCCACAGCAGCGTGCCGGACTCGTCCTTGACGTCGATGACGAGCGCGTTCAGCTCGGTGTCCTGGACGAGCTGGATGAGGTGGGGCCACCGGTCGTCCCAGAAGGAGAACGGATGGACGTAGACGCCGCGGACGATCTCGGGCGCCTCCGGCAGCCCGTCCTCCGACGCGGCGTCGGCGGGCTCCGACGGCGAGGCGGAGGGTGCTGCCGCCGGCGGCGACGGCGCGTGGGACGCAGCCGGCGCTGACTCGACGCGTTCGGTCAGCGGGCGGGCGCGTACGGAGTCGCACCCAGCGATGGCCGCGACGGCGAGCAGACCGACGAGCGGCCGCAGCACCGACGACACGGACGTGCGTGCACCCAGCGACATGTCCCCCCCTGGCGAGCGCAGCCCCGCGCGCGCCGCGTGCAGCCTACGTGGACCGGCCGACCGCCGTGGCTGACGCCACCGCCGTCCATGCACCCGTTCGCTGCTCCGCTCGGTACGGTCGCTGGATGGCCCTCCCCGAAGCGCACCTGACGCACCGTGGCGTGATCTACCGGCCCCTCGACCGGGACGCCGGCGACTACGCGCACGTTGTCGATCTGCAGGCCGAGATCTGGGGCCCGACCAACGTGACGCCGGCCTCTCACCTGATCGCCGTCGGTTCGTGCGGCGCCATCCTCATCGGCGCTTTCGACGATACGAGCGGCTCGTGCATCGGTTTCTGCTACGGGTTCCCGGCCCACGACCGCGGCCAGGTCTGGCTGCACTCGCACCAGACCGCGGTGTCCCCCGAGTCACGCGACCGGCAGGTCGGTGAGACGCTCAAGTGGTTGCAACGCGCACTCGCGCTCGATGCCGGGTACGAGCACATCACGTGGACCTTCGACCCGCTGCAGGCCCGCAACGCCCACATCAACCTGGAGAAACTCGGCGGGACCTGCCGTCGGTACCTCGTCGACTACTACGGTCCCATGCGCGACCCGCTCAACGAAGGTCTGCCGACCGACCGGCTGTGGCTCGACTGGCCGCTCCGCGCTGCCCGTGTCCGGCGCCGCTTCGCCGGGTACGTCGCCCGCAGCGGTATCGAGTGGCCCGCCGCGCTCGGGGGCGGTGCAACCGACACGCCCAGCGCCCCGGATCCCCACACGCCATCGTCGCCGGCGTCGGCGTTCTCGACGGTCTGGTCGGACGTCGACGTCACGCTGCCCGCAGGTGAGCCGCGGCTGGATCTCGACGCCGTCGCGGTCGTCGTGGAGGTCCCCGCCGACCTCAGCCGGGTCCGCGCTCGACTCGGGGTGGACGCGGCGTCGCTCTGGCGGCTGCACGTCCGGAGAGCGTTCCTGGCGTACCTGGACCGCGGGTACGTGGTAGCCGGGTTCCGACGCTGGGACGACGACCGCGGTCGTCGGGGCGGACACGTGCTGGTCGACCCGGCGCAGCTCCGCCCGGCCGCGGGCGGTATGTGACGGTCGAGCGTGCCGCGTCCATCGTTGGTGGGCACCCCGCCGGGCGGTACGCTCGCCGCGAACGACAGACCCTTTAACGACCGGTCCTGCGAGGCCGGGAAGGGACCACAGCGTGACCAGCGACGCGCCGACGGGCGCTCCCGCCACCAGGCGCCACCGCAGGCGCATCCTCGTCGGCGAGGACCTCAACCGGATCGTCACGCGCATCGCCCACGAGATCCTCGAGCGCAACCGCGGCGCGGACGATCTCGTCCTGATGGGCATCCGCACCCGCGGCGTGCCGCTCGCCTCCAGGCTCGCGGAGGCGATCCTGCGCATCGAGGGCGTGGCGGTCCCCCACGGGGCGCTCGACGTCACCCTGTACCGCGATGACCTGTCGCGCCGTGGTCCGCTCCCGCTGGGCGAGACCCGCTTCCCGTGTGACGTCAACGGGCGCGTCGTGGTCCTCGTCGACGACGTCCTGTACACCGGCCGCACCGTCCGTGCCGCTCTGGACGCGCTGTCGGAGGTGGGACGTCCCCGGGCGGTCAGCCTCGCGGTGATCGTCGACCGAGGCCACCGGGAGCTGCCGATCCGTGCCGACCACGTCGGGAAGAACCTCCCGACGTCCCACGACGAGGACGTGCGTGTCCTGCTCCGTGAGATCGACGGCGAGGACGGGGTCGAGATCGTCCCCCGAGAGGGGCGACCGTGAAGCCGCTCGGCCACCTGCTGTCCATCGAGGATCTCGACGTCGAGCAGGTCGAGGCCATCCTCGACACGGCCGAGCAGCTGCGCGACATCGCCGAGCGTCCGATCAAGAAGGTCCCCACGTTGCGGGGCCGGACCGTCTGCAACCTGTTCCTCGAGGACTCCACCCGGACGCGTCTCAGCTTCGAGGTCGCGGCCAAACGGCTGTCGGCGGACGTCATCAACTTCACCACGCGAGGTTCGAGCGTCAGCAAGGGTGAGTCGTTCAAGGACACGGCGCTGACCCTGCGGGCGATGGGCGTGGACGCGATCGTGGTGCGGTCGCACTCGTCGGGCGCCCCGCTGCAGCTGACCCGGTGGGTCGACGCGAAGGTGCTCAACGCCGGTGACGGCTGGCACCAGCACCCCACCCAAGCGCTCCTCGACCTCTACACCATCCGCCGGCACCTGGGCCGGCTCGAGGGGGTGAGGGTCGCGATCGTCGGCGACGTCCTGCACTCCCGGGTCGCCCGCAGCGAGGTCCAGGCGTTGCAGCTGGTCGGCGCCGACGTGACCCTGGTCGGCCCACCCACCCTGCTGCCCCCGGCGGTGGACAGCTGGGGTGTGACCGTGGCCACCGACCTGGACGCCGCCCTCGGCGACGTCGACGTGCTGTACCTGCTGCGGGTGCAACGCGAACGGATGGGCGCAGGCGATGGTGCGGCGGGGGAGGCACCGCTGGCGGCAGCCGGCCGTGGCGCTGCGGCGCGCGCGCGTGTGACGCGGACGTTCCTGCCGTCGATCCGCGAGTACGCCCGCCTCTGGGGTGTCGACGCCGCCCGGCGGGCGCGCCTGCCCGATCACGCCATCGTGATGCACCCCGGGCCGATGAACCGCGGGGTCGAGATCGCGGCGGACGTCGCCGACGGCGAAGGGTCGGTGATCACCGACCAGGTCACCAACGGGATCGCGGTCCGCATGGCGTTGCTGTACCTGATGCTCGGCGGCGGTGACGGCCCAGCGTCCGCGGCGGTGCCCGTCGAGGAGGTGCGCGGCTGATGGTGTCGCGGCCGAACGCCGGGCGGGGCGCGGAGGACGGTGCGCTGTTGCTCAAGGCCGGGCGGGTGGTGGACCCCGCCACCGGCCGCGACGAGATCGCTGATGTGCGCGTCGTCGACGGCGCGATCGTCGAGGTCGCCCCGCAGCTGGATCGCGGTACCGCCACGGTGGTGGACTGCGCGGGGCTGTGGGTGGCGCCCGGGTTCGTGGACCTGCACACTCACCTGCGCGAACCTGGGTTCGAGGACGCCGAGGACATCGCCACCGGGAGCGCCGCCGCCGCCGCCGGTGGGTACACCGCTGTGTGCCCCATGGCCAACACCGACCCGGTGTGTGACTCCGCCGCCGTCGCCGAGCTGGTCCACCGCCGCGCCCGCGAGGTCGGCCTGGTCGATGCCTTCCCGGTCGGGGCGATCACCCGCGGGCTGGCCGGTGAGGTCCTGGTGGAGATGGGCGAGCTACACGCGTGTGCGGCGCGGGTCGACTGTTTCAGCGATGACGGCAGGCCGGTCGCCGACGCGCTGGTGATGCGCCGCGCGCTGCAGTACGCGGGGGCGTTCGGGGCGGTGATCTGCAACCACAGCGAGGACCCCGACCTGACCGAGGACGCCCAGATGAACGAGGGTGCGCTCTCGTCGGTGTTGGGGCTGCCCGGCTGGCCACACGAGGCGGAGGAGGTGATGGTCGCCCGAGACCTGATCCTCGCCAGCGGGCTCGGCGCACGCCTGCACGTCCCGCACGTGTCCACCGCGGGGACCGTCGAGTTGATCCGCGCCGCGAAGGCTCGTGGGGTCCGGGTCACCGCCGAGGTCACCCCACACCATCTCACCCTGGACGAGCGGGCGGTCACGACCTTCGACCCCAACCTCAAGGTCAACCCGCCGCTGCGCACCCCCGGCGACGTCCGTGCCCTCCGCGCCGCGCTCGCCGACGGAACCATCGACGCGGTCGCGACCGACCACGCCCCGCACCCGCTCGAGCGCAAGGAACAGGAGTGGGAGCACGCCCCCTGCGGCATGCTGGGGCTGGAGACGGCGTTCGCGGTGGTGTTCACCGAGCTGGTGGCACCGAACGGTGACCGTGAGCCAGAACTCGACCTGCTGACCGCCGTGGCGCGGTTCACGACCGGCCCGGCGGCGGTCCGCGACGTCGACGGTCACGCTGGCGGCATCAGCCCGGGTCGGCCGGCGAACCTGACCGTGATCGACCCGGAGGCGCGCTGGACGGTGGAGGCGCGCCGGCTGCGGTCCCGGTCGCGGAACACCCCGTTCGAAGGACGGAAGCTGACCGCGCGTCCTGTGCACACGCTGCTGCGCGGACGCTTCACCCTCCGCGACGGGGAGGTACGCGATGGGAGCTGATCACAGCGGCGGCGTGTTCGACGCGCTCGTGGTCCTCGAGGACGGGACCGCGTTCCGTGGGGTGTCGTTCGGAGCGCCGGGCACCAGCTTCGGGGAGGCGGTGTTCAACACCGGGATGGCCGGGTACCAGGAGGTCCTCACCGACCCGTCGTACCGCGGTCAGATCGTGACCATGACCGTCCCGCACGTGGGCAACTACGGCATGAACGACCGCGACGCCGAGTCGGGGCAGATCCAGGTGGCCGGGTTCGTCGTCCGTGAGGCCGCCCGCCGCCCGTCGTCGTGGCGGGCAGAGAACGACCTGCGCAGCGCGCTGGCCGACGCCGGGGTCGTCGCCGTCGAAGGTGTCGACACCCGCCGGTTGACCCGCCACGTCCGCGAGCGCGGGGCGATGCGCTGCGCCATCTCCACCGACGTCCTCGACGTCGACGCGCTGCTGGCGCAGGTCCTGGACAGCCCCTCGATGGTCGGCCGTGACCTGGCCCGCGAGGTCGCCGCCGCTGAGCCCTTCAACGTCGCGCCGGCGGGGGAGGTGCGCCACCGCGTCGTGGCGCTCGACTACGGCATGAAGCGGTCGATCGTGCGCAACCTCGCCGAGCGGGGCCTGCACGTCCACGTGCTGCCGGCCACCGCCAGCGCCGACGATGTCCTCGCCTACGAGCCCGACGGGGTGTTCGCGTCCAACGGGCCGGGCGACCCCGCGGCGGTGACGTACGGCATCGACACGCTGCGGGGGCTGCTGGGCCAGGTGCCGGTATTCGGCATCTGTCTGGGGTCGCAGCTGCTCGGGCACGCGCTCGGGGCGGACACCTACAAGCTACGGTTCGGCCACCGTGGCGTGAACCAGCCGGTGCTGCGGCGCAACGACGGGACGGTCGAGATCACCAGCCACAACCACGGGTTCGCGGTCGACGCGACCACGCTCGGCGAGCAGGTCGGCGAGCACCGCTACCGCACTGCCGCGCACGGCGAGGTCGAGGTCAGCCACGTCAACCTCAACGACGGCACCTGTGAGGGGCTGACGTGCGTCGACCTGCCCGCGTTCAGCGTGCAGTACCACCCGGAGGCCGCACCCGGCCCCCACGACGCCGAGTACCTGTTCGAACGGTTCGCGCGGATGATGAGGTAGGCGCGATATGCCGCGACGTGACGACCTGAAATCGGTGCTGGTGATCGGCTCCGGCCCGATCGTGATCGGCCAGGCCGCCGAGTTCGACTACTCGGGGACGCAGGCCTGCAAGGTGCTCCGTGAGGAGGGTCTTCGGGTCGTGCTGATCAACTCCAACCCGGCCACGATCATGACCGACCCGGCGTTCTCGGACGCCACCTACATCGAGCCGCTCACCGCCGACGCGGTCCGGGCGGTGATCGAGCGTGAGCGCCCCGATGCGCTCCTGCCCACCCTCGGCGGGCAGACCGCCCTGAACCTCGCCATCGAACTGCACGAACGCGGCGACCTCGACGCGCTCGGGGTCGAGATGCTCGGCGCGGACCCCGAGGCGATCGCCACCGCCGAGGACCGCCAGCGGTTCAAGGACGCCATGGCCGAGTGCGGGCTCGAGACGCCGCACTCGACGTACGTGCGCACGGTGGAACAGGCGCTGGCCGCCGCCGGCGAACTCGGCTACCCGCTGGTGCTGCGACCGTCGTACACGCTGGGGGGGAAAGGCGGCGGCATCGCCCGCGACGAGGCGGAGCTGCGCGAGATGATCCGCCAGGGTCTGGCCGACTCGCCGGTGCACCAGGTCCTGGTCGAGGAGTCGGTCCTGGGCTGGAAGGAGTACGAGCTCGAGGTGATGCGCGACCGGCTCGACAACTGCGTCGTGATCTGTCCGATCGAGAACCTCGATCCGATGGGGGTCCACACCGGCGACTCGATCACGGTGGCACCGGCCATGACCCTGTCCGACCGCGAGTACCAGCAGATGCGCGACGCGGCGTTCACGGTGATGCGCCGCATCGGTGTGGAGACCGGCGGGTCGAACGTGCAGTTCGCGGTCGACCCTGCAACCGGCCGCCAGGTCGTGATCGAGATGAACCCCCGCGTGTCGCGCTCCTCGGCGCTCGCGTCGAAAGCCACCGGCTTCCCGATCGCGAAGATCGCCGCCAAGCTCGCGATCGGCTACACCCTCGACGAGATCGCCAACGACATCACCCGCAAGACCCGTGCGGCGTTCGAGCCCACCATCGATTACGTCGTGGTGAAGGTCCCACGGTTCAACTTCGAGAAGTTCGCCGGCGCCGACCACGTCCTGACGACCCGGATGAAGTCGGTCGGGGAGGTGATGGCGATCGGGCGGACGTTCAAGGAGTCGTTCCAGAAGGCGCTGCGGTCGCTCGAGGACGGCGAGATCGGTTTCGGGGCGGCCGGCGTCCGGCCCGGTCCGGACGGGTCGGGGCCGAACCGCGGGGTGCTGGACGTGACCGCCGACGAGCTCGACCGGGTGCTGCGCACGTCGCACGCGGGGCGGTGGAGCGCGGTCGACGAGGCGCTCAGCCGCGGCCACACGGTCGATCAGGTCGCGGCTGCCAGCGGGTGGGACCCGTGGTTCGTCGATCAGCTCGCCCAGCTGGTGGAGCGGCGCAAGCAGCTGCGCGCCGTGGAGCGTCTGGCGGCCCTCGACCGTGACGTGCTGCTGGCCGCGAAACGCGACGGGTTCGCCGACGCGCAGATCGCGGCGCTGCTGCACGCCACCGAGGGCCAGGTCCGTGCCCGCAGACGGGAACTGGGCCTGTCGCCGGTGTTCAAGACGGTGGACACCTGCGCCGCCGAGTTCGAGGCCTACACCCCCTACCACTACTCCACGTACGAGGAGGAGGACGAGGTCACCGAGTCGGAGCGGCCGAAGGTGATGGTCCTGGGCAGCGGACCGAACCGGATCGGGCAGGGCGTCGAGTTCGACTACTGCTGCGTGCACGCGGTCTTCGCGCT
>JALYHG010000069.1 GCA_030776725.1 Actinomycetota bacterium | reverse complement strand
CGAAGGCTCAGGGGGCGGAGGATGGTCGGGCTCCTCGGTCAGCTTCGCCAAGGCCTCGTCGAGTTGGATCGACGCCGCCAAGGCCTGGATGACGCGGAGGAACTCTTCCGGTGTGGCGGTGAGATCGATCACCTCGTCGGCGCCGACCTCGGTCAAGCGCTCACGGCCCCACGGTTCGGCGGGGTCGTAGACGCCGAGCACCCGCCGGTCGCGGCGTCGCAACTCCGCCACGAGTCGCGGGGTGAGGAAGGAGGTCAGGTCTTCGGCGACCAGAACGAGGTAGTCGTCGTTGAGCGCTTCGCGCGCGTCCAGGACACGGGCGCGCACACGAGCACCGCCGTGGTCGGCGACGAACCGGTGCAGCCGCTCGGCCCAGTCGCGCGGTGAGACGACGATCGCGATCTCCGGCTCGCCCACCGCTATCCCTCCGGCGCGCCGTCGCTCGAGCCCCGCGGCCGCGACGTCGCCCCCACCGCGGCCTCGTCGGAGCCCGTCGATCGGACGAGCTCCAGGGATCCGGCGTTCACAGCGGCGGCGAGGGCCAAGGCGGTATCGGCGTCGACCGCGACGGTGACGCTGTACGCGCCGAGGCCGCCGATCGCACCGGCGGACTGATCGGACACCGCCAGGACCTCCACGGACACCGCGATGTACCGAGCGATCCCGTCGCGGACCTCGATCACGTCGACACGGTCGCCGGGCCGAAGCGCCCCGCCGACGGCGTGTGCCGCGTCCAGCGGGACGCTCATGGCGCGCAGGCCGCTGGCGGCGGCAGGCGCCCGCAGGTCGGTGCGTGTGATCAGCTCCCCGGCAGCGATGTGGTTCACGAGCACGCTGCCGACCAACTCGTCCCCATCGTGCGGGCCGATCAGCGAGTTGGCCACGTCGTCACCGACCTCGACGTCGGTGAACGTCAGTGCGTCGGACGTGAGGGCCTGGCCGGGAAGGAGGTCGTTCGCGGCGACCGCGGCGCGGAAGCTGGCGTCTCCCGCGCGCAGGAGCGCGAAGTTGGTGACCGCGGCGAGCAGCCCGGCGACGATCATCAGCACGTGACCGACAGACAGCCGGCTGGTCAGCGTCCGACGGTGCGGTCTGGTCAGGACGGCTTCCCCGGCCGCTGAGACAGCCGTCTCGTCGATCAGCGACATGCCCCCGTTCCCTCCGTGTCTTGCGGTCGCCCACCCGTACCGCGTCCGTGTCGCTGGCGATGGCGGCGCGGGACCCTACCCATGGCCGCCCAGGCGTGCGGCGGCCCGCACGATCAGCTGTGGACGTCCTCTTCGGCGGTCGCATCCGCCGGGTTGTTGGCTGGCTGCGCGGCCAGCCACTCCAGCAGTTCGTCCCGCAGGTACTTGAAGGTGCGACCGCCCGGGACGCGGTGGGCGGGCAGGATCCCTTCCCGGGACAGCCGGCGAACCGTGTCGATGTTCATGCCGAGCAACTCGGACACCATCGCTGCATCCAGAACCGGCGGGTACTCGTCGGCCACCATCAGTCGCTGACCCCCTATCCATGAACTGCACGACCCGCTGCGTGCGAGAACGCTAGGACGCGGCGTAAGAAGATGCAAGACGGCTCAACCGGTAGTGACCGTGCGCAGATCACGTTCGGCGTGGCCGGTCAGTCTCGTTGCAAGCTCACGTTCGCCACGGACGGGGCGTCACCGGTCGGCGTGGGTGACGGCCCGGATCGCCACGAACGGGATCACCCACTCCTGACCGTCCTGCGTGTGCAGCAACGCGTGATCGCGGGCCACGGCCTCCAACCGTCCCCGCAGAACGTCTCCCACGACGGCCGTGTCGACCTGCACGGCCGCCCGGTCGAGCTCGAGCTGCAGCAGCCGGGCACGGAACGTCGCCGCGCCGTCGCCCCGTCCTGTCCCCCCGGAACGAGCCCGCTCGACCACGCGTAGGGCCAAGGGCTGGTCCAAGGGAACGTCGACGGACCCAGCCCCGGTCCGGAGCCGCACGTAGTCGTTCCCGACGAACACCACCCGCCCCGTCAAGACGCGACCTCCGAGCCGAACCGCGACCGTGTCACCACGGCTACGCAGGTCGACCACGACATCGCGGAGCGACCGTGCCCGCAGCGACGCCTGGGCCGCCAGTCGTTCGCCGTCTTCGGCGTCGAAGCGGAACTCGGCGCCGATCCGCTCCCGCAGCTCCCTGGCGAGGCCGCGCAGCGCCGGGTCATCGCGCCAATCACTCACCGGTCCCGCTCCTGGCGTGCGGACAGCGCTCGATCCGGTCCGAACCGCCCGAGAGATGCCGTTCCGGTGGCACGGACGAGGCGCATACTGCATCATCCGCCGCCGGCTGTCATCGGACAGCCCCGCGATCTGGACCGCATGTGGAGACGGCCCCTCCTCACCGCCTGTTCCGGCTGGTCGCGTTCGCCTGGAGCACACCTGGCCTGCACGAAGATGCGCACGGGCGACCACCGGGGAAGCGAGCGGCACAGCGTGCTGTGGCCGCGTTGCGGGAGACGATCGGGAGTTGGCCGCCGATGGCGTCGAGGCGATCTTCTCCCGCCATCCCGGCGGAGGAGGTCGTTCGGTGACACGGTTCTCGCGTACCGCCGCCTTGACGCTTGTCGGTCTCGTGTTCACGCTCCTGGCGATCGGGAACGTCCTCACCGACACGCTCGGGTTCGACAAATCCGGGATGGAGTCGGTAGCGCTCCTTGTGCCCTACCTCGCGATCGCGGTCATCGGCGCACTCGTCGCGTCACGCCATCCACGTAACCCGGTCGGGTGGCTCCTGCTCGGGGTCGCGTTCTTCGCGGCGCTGTCGTCCGCCTCGGAGGAGTTCGTCGCGTACCTCGTTGTGGAGCGCGGCATGCGCTTCGCCGCAGCTGGCACCCTCGCCACCTTCGGTCCTCTCGGCTGGGGGATGTCGGGCGGACTGATACTGCTCGTGCTGCACCTGTTCCCCGATGGCCGTCCTCTGTCGCCGCGGTGGGCGTGGCCGTTCTGGCTCGGCGTGTTCGGGCTCGCCTGCGCCGCGTTGGCTGTTGTCCTGAGTCAGACCGTCCACGTCGGTTCCCTACAAGCGCCCGTCGTCCTCGACAACCCCGTGGGACAGTGGGTCGGCCCGACCGTGCACGGCTTCTTCGAAACAGCCGCGCTGTCGATCGCCCCGGTGGTTGTCCTCACGCCGGTCGTCGTCATCCTGCGGTACCGACGGTCGAGAGGTCATGCGCGCCAGCAGATGAAGGTGCTCGCCTACGCGATCGCCGTGGTCGTGGCGGGCCTTCCGGCTCTCGGAGCTGCTCTGACGACGCTCGGCGTGGACGCCGGCGGGATCCTGTTCGTCATCGGCATCACTCTGCTGCCCGCATCGATCGGCACGGCGATCCTCCGCCACGGGTTGTACGACATCGATGTCGTGATCAGCAAGACGGTGGTGTTCGCGGGGTTGGCGGCGTTCATCACGGGGATCTACGTCGCCATCGTCGTCGGCATCGGCACGCTCGTGGGTGCTGGTGACGAACCAAACCTGGCGTTGTCGATCGTCGCGACGGCGCTGGTGGCGGTGGCGTTCCAGCCGGTGCGCGAACGCCTGACGAAGGTCGCCAACCGTCTGGTGTACGGCAAGCGGGCCACGCCGTACGAGGTGCTGAGCCGGTTCTCATCGCACCTGGGCGAGACCGTCGCCACCGAACAGACCCTGGAGCAGATGGCCCAACTGCTCGCCGAGGGGACCGGGGCGGCGCGGGCGCAGGTGTGGTTGAAGGCCGGTGGGCAGATGCGCACGGCCGCGTCGTGGCCGGCGGACGCCGCCCCCGACCTCACGCCGGTGGTGGCCGAGGATGGGTCGTTGCCGGTGTTCGCCGAGGTCGACGTCGCGGTGCCGGTGACCCACCAGGGGCAGCTGTTGGGGGCGTTGACGGTGACGAAGAACCGTGGCGAGGGCGTCACCCCCACCGAACAGAAGCTGATCGACGATCTCGCGGCGCAAGCGGGCCTGGTGGTGCGCAACGTGCAGCTGACGGCGGATCTGTTGGCGCGTCTGGAGGAGCTGGGCGAGTCGCGTCGTCGGCTGGTGGCGGCCCAGGATGAGGAGCGGCGCCGCCTGGAGCGAGATCTGCACGACGGGGCGCAGCAGCAGCTGGTGGCGTTGAAGATCAA
>JALYHG010000068.1 GCA_030776725.1 Actinomycetota bacterium | reverse complement strand
CTACGACGGCCTGGTCGTCGACCTCGACGGCGTGGTGGTGCGCGTCGAGGACCCGATCCCCGAGGCCGTCGCGGCGCTGTCGCAGATCGAGCAGCCCACCGTGTTCGTGACCAACAACGCGACCCGCCGACCCCACCACTGGGTGGGCGTCCTGGAGCGCGCCGGCTTGACGGTCGACCCGGACCGGATCCTGACGAGCGCGATGGCGGCTGCCTGGCTCGTGGGCGGCCAACCGCCGCCGCGTGTCCTGGTGATCGGTGAGGATGGTCTGCGCGCTGCCTTGACGGACGCCGGGATCCCGCTGGTCGACGCGCCCGACGACGCCGACGCGGTCGTCGTCGGGTGGGACCGCCAACTGACCTGGGAGCGGCTGCGCGACGCGACCCTGGCGATCGCCGGCGGCGCCCGGTTCGTCGGGACCAACGCCGACCTCATCTACCCCGCCGACGACGGTCCCTGGCCCGGCAACGGTGCCGCGCTGGCGTACCTGCGTGCCGCCACCGGCGTTCACCCCGAGATCGCCGGGAAGCCGGAACGGCCGCTGTTCGAACTGGCCGCGGAACGCCTGTCGCTCGGCGATGGACGCATCCTCGTGGTCGGCGATCAGCTCGACACCGACGTGACCGCTGCCCAGCGGATGGGATGGGACGCAGCGCTGGTGTTGACGGGCGTCGCCCGATGGTCGGACCTGGTCGGTGCTGCGGCGACCCCGACGTGGGTGCTACGCCACCTGGGCGAGTTGACGGGACCGGAGCCGGCCACGATCCGTCGAGGCCAGCCGGTCGATCGGTCCGCGATCCGCACCCTGCTCGAGGACGCCGGTTGGGAGCTCGGCGGGGCAAAGCCGCGACCGGATCACGCCCTCGTCGCGGTGGCGGGCGACGACGACATCGTCGGGACCATCGCGTGGGAGCGAGACGGCGACACGGCCAGCCTGCAGGGCCCGGTCGTGGCCGCTTCCCAGCACGGCCGCGAGACCGGATCACACCTGGTGGCGCAGGTACTGCACGAGTTGCGCAGCGTCGGTGTGCAGCTGACGTACCTGTTGGTGCGCGACGGTGACGCCGGCTTCGAGCAGCTGGGGTTCGAGTCGGCCGAGGTCGACGACGTCCCCGACGATGTCCGCACCGACGCCGGATCCCACCGAACCGTCCTGGTGCGCGACCTCCGCAGCGACGCTCCACGCCGCAGCACGCTCGAGTAGCGCGGCGGGGATCTTCGCCGCCCCCACCTGGCCGTCGACGTCGACGATGTCCGCTGAAGCTACCCGGGAGTCGGTGTGGTCCGGGTGGCCCCCAGCGACCGCAGCACGAGGGTGCCCACGACGCCGGCGACGAACCCGGCGACGTGCGCCTCGTACGCGACCGGGCCTCCGGCGGGCTCGTTGAGCGCCAGGAGCTGCGTCGCGAACCAGATCCCCAGGACCAGCCAGGCCGGCAGATCCACGATCGCGAAGAACAAGAAGAAACCCAGGATGCGTGCCCGCGGGATCACGCCGGCCAGCAGGTACAGCGGGAACGGCACGTAGGTCTGGACGCGCGCTCGCGGGTGCAGGATGAAGTACCCGCCGAGCACGGCCGCGATCGCTCCCGACGCCCCCAGCAGCGGAACGAGCGCGGTCGGGTTGATCAACGCGAACACGTACACCGACACCAGGCCGCCCAGCAGGTAGTACAGCAGGTAGGTGACGTGACCGATCTCGTCCTCGACGTTGTTCCCGAAGATCCACAGGAACAGCATGTTGAAGCCCAGGTGCCAGATGCTGCCGTGCAGGAACATCGACGTCAGCGCCGACAGGAACACGTTCTTGGCGGCCAGGGCCGCGGGGAGACACGCCGGGGCGTCGGCTGGGACCGCCGACGGGTCCAGCGATTGCAGACGCAGCAGCTCCACCGGGATCGCCGCCCAGCGGAAGATGAAGCACTGCAGCTGAGCCGGTGGCAGCTGCGCGTTGAACGCGAAGAAGATCGCGACGTTGGCCGCGATCAGCGTCACGGTCACCACCGGTTTGCGCCGGGTCGGGTTGCGGTCGCCGACCGGGAGCACCATCAGCTCCCCTCGATCACGGACACGGCGCTGACGCTACTTTACGACCCGTGCGGCGAATCCATCCCGACGTCCACGACGAGACGCTCGACGAGCTGTACACGGACCTGGCCTTCCCGCCACCAGCGACCGATCGGCCTCACGTCTACCTCGACATGGTCGCAAGTGTCGACGGTGCCGCGACGGCGGAGGGTCGGACCGGGCCGCTGGGCGGCGAGGCCGACCGTGTCGCGTTCTCGCGTCTCCGCGAGTGGTGCGACGTGATCCTGGTGGGCGCGTCGACCGTCCGTATCGAGGACTACGGCCCACCTCGACCGAGCGACGCTGCTCAGGTGCGCCGCCGCAGCCGCGGCCTGGAGGCGGTGCCCCGCCTGGTGGTCGTCACCGCGACGCTGTCGTTGAACCCGGCTGCGCGGCTGTTCGCCGATCCGGCGCGGCGATCGCTCATCCTCGTTCCCGAGGACGCCGATCCGGCCAGGCGGGCAGCGCTCGCCGAGGTGGCGGAGGTCAGGGGAGTCGGGCGCGGTCGCGTCGACCTCGTGGCGGCCGTGCGGGCGCTGCGTGCCAGCGGGGTCCGCTACGTGCTGTGCGAGGGCGGGCCAACGCTCAACGGGGAGCTGCTGGCCGCCGGCCTCGTCGACGAGCTGTTCCTGACGATCTCACCGCAGCTGGTTGGGTCGTCGGCGTACCGGATCGTCCAGGGGCCGCTGCCTGGCGCCCCGCAGCCGATCGAACTCCGGGAAGTGCGTGAGCACGGCGGCGAGCTGCTGTTGCGGTACGGCCTCAGGTCGGGTCGCTAAGCTCGGTAGGACTCAGGAGGTTGACGTGAACGACGCGCTGAGCAGGTACATCGAGGCCGCGACCGGCATCACGAAGACCACCCGCGCCCGAGCCGAAGAGATCGTCAAACGGCTCCTGCAGCAGGGGGAGGCAGCCGCCCGCGACCCCAAGGAGCTCGTCGATCAGCTCATCGAGCGGTCTCAGGAGAACCGGGAGGCTCTGACCGCGCTGATCCGAAGCGAGTCCAGGCGCGCTGTCCGCGCGATGGGCTTGGTGACACGCGAGGATCTCGAACGTCTCGAGCGCCAGGTCAGCGAGGCCAAGCGCACCGCAGCGGCCGCTGAGGACGTCGCGGGCGAGTCATCGGGAGGGGCGAAGAAGACCCCATCGGCAGCGAAGAAGGCGACCGCGCGACCAGCCGCGAAGAAGGCGGCCAAGAAGACCGCCGCGACCAAGACCGGTGAGCGGACCGGCGAGGGCGCCGGCGAGGGCGCAGGCGAGTGAACGACGGCCGCTCCGACCCCTTGCAGGCCGACCCCCTGCAGGCCGACCCCTTGCAGGCCGCCCGCGCGCACCTCGAGGTCGTCGCAACCCGCCCACCGGCCGAGCGCAGCGACCTGTACGCCGCCATCAACGACGTGCTGGTCGCCGAGCTCGCCGCGATGGACGATGCGCAGGTGGTGCGGTCGACGCGCGGCAACGGGAACGACGCGACGTAACGACCGTGGGGACCTCGCGGCGGCGCCTCGACGCTGAACTGGTGCGTCGCGGGCTCGTGGCCTCGCGTGTCGAGGCACGCGCGGCGATCGATGCCGGACGGATCACGGTGGACGGGGCGCCGGCGTGGAAGCCGGCGACGCTGGTCGACCCGGCCCAGGCCGTGGTGGTGTCCGGGCCACCCCGCCGGTACGCCAGTCGGGGCGGTGACAAGCTCGAGGCCGCGCTCGATCGCTTCGGGGTCGACCCCGCCGGACGGCGTTGTCTGGACGTCGGTGCGTCCACCGGCGGGTTCACGGACTGCCTGCTGCAGCGGGGCGCCGCTCACGTCGTGGCGGTGGATGTGGGGTACGGGCAGCTGCACCAGCGGCTGCGTCGCGATGACCGCGTGACGGTGCTGGAACGGACCAACGCCCGGGATCTCACCCGGGACGACGTCCCCGCCCCCCCTCCTGACCTCGTCGTGGCGGACGTGTCGTTCATCTCGCTCACGCTCGTCCTGCCTGCGCTGCGAGCGCTCGCCTCCGATGGCGCTGAAGCGGTGGTGCTGGTCAAACCGCAGTTCGAGGCTGGCCGCGACCAGGTCGGCAAGGGGGGTGTCGTCCGAGACGCCGACGTCTGGGCGCGCACCATCCGGCGCGTTGCGCGCGCCGCCACGGCGCTAGGCTGGGCTCCCGCCGGGGTGGCGCCGTCGCCACTCACCGGACCGGCTGGGAACGTCGAGTTCCTCCTGCACCTCGTGCCTGACCCGGGGGCCGCCGACGGCCTGGAGGAGCGCATCGATGCCGCCGTGCGTGAGGCCACCGCCCGCTGAACGTCGGTCAGGGAAACGATCGTGAAGGTCGGGTTGGTCGTCCATCACCGCCGCTCCGCGTCCCGCGAGGCGGCGGTCGACGCGGCTGCACGCCTGCGGACGCTCGGGGTGGACGTCGCTATGGCCCGCCCCGACGGCGAACAGCCGGACGTCGGTGTCCCACAGCTGTCCCACGACGCCTTCACCGATGGCCTCGACCTGGCCATGTCGTTCGGTGGCGACGGGACGTTCCTGCGTGCAGCTCACCTGTGCCGGGGGGCCGGCGTTCCCATCCTCGGGCTCAACCTCGGCCGGCTCGGCTTCCTCGCCGACGCGGAGCTCGACGACCTCGACGATGTCCTGCAGGCCGTCGCCAACCGTGACTTCCGCATCGAGGAGCGGCCGACCCTGGAGGTGTGGTCGTCGGATCCCGACGGGCGACGGCTGTCGGAGGACTGGGCGCTCAACGAGGTCTCGATCGAGAAGAGCGCCCGACAGCGGATCCTGATGATGGAGCTGCACGTGGCGCGGTCCCGCTTCGCCAGGATCCCGGCCGACGCGTTGGTCGTTGCGACCTCCACCGGCTCGACCGCGTACGCCTTCTCCGCGGGTGGGCCGATCTTGTCACCCGAGGTCCGCGCGCTCCTGGTCACGCCGGTGGCCCCCCACAGCCTCTTCGCCCGAACGGTGGTGGTTGGCGAGGACGAGCAGATCGACGTCGAGATCCTCCCCGAGCAGTCACCGGCGATCGTCAGCTGCGACGGACGCGAGCCTGTCACCGTCCCGGCCGGCGGGTGGGTCCACGCGACAGGCGGTGGCCAACCCGTGCGGCTGGCGCGTGTGTCGTCGATCGACTTCTACGGTGTGGTCCGCACCAAGTTCGGGCTGCGGTGACCGACCTCGTCGGTCCCCGACAGCTGTGCAGCGCCTGCACCGTCACGTCGCACCTGGCGGTCATACTGCGCACGTCGACCGCTGGAGACGACCGTGATCGACGAGCTCCACATCGCCGGCCTCGGGGTGATCGAGGACGTCACGCTCCGCCTGTCCCCGGGCCTGACGGTCGTCACCGGCGAGACGGGCGCGGGCAAGACCATGGTGGTCACCGCGCTGCAGCTGCTCCTCGGCGACCGCGCCGACACCAGCCTGGTCCGGATCGGCTCGGAGGCCGCCGGGGTGGAGGCGCGGCTGACACCCGTGCCGCCGAACGCGGTTGCGGGCGGGTGGGCGACGCCCGACGCTCCCGAGTTGATCATCTCCCGCGAGATCCTCCCCGGCCGCGCTGACGCCAGCGGCGGACGGAGCCGGGTGCGTATCGGCGGACGGTTGGCCGCGGTGTCTGCCCTGGCCGACGTCCTGGGGGAGTTCGTCGACGTCCACGGCCAGGGCGCGCACGTGCGGCTGGGGCGCTCCGGCGTCGCCAGGACGTTGCTGGACCGGTACGCCGGCGCACCGCACGCACGAACGCTGGCGGCCTACCGGGCCGCGTGGACGGCGTGGCAGGACGTCAGCGGACAGCGGGCGTCGCTCCTCGCTGACGCCCGGGAACGGGCCCGTGAACACGACCGGCTCGCCCACGAGCTCGCGGAGATCGAAGCGGCCGGACTGGACCCGCAGCGGGACGCCGAGCTGGGGGAGGAGCGTGCCCGTCTGGAACATGCCGAGCAGCTGGCGAGCGCGGCCGGACAGGCCGCCGCGGCGCTCGGTGAGGACGGCGCCGACGACCCGGTGGGCGTGGCCGTGACCGCATTGCGGCGGGCTGCCGGCCACGACCCACACCTCGACGCGTTAGGCGAGAGGACCGAAGCGATCGCCGCGGAGCTCGCGGACGTGCGCGGCGAGCTGCGTACGTACGCCGAGACCGTCGAGGCCGACCCGTTCCACCTCGACCAGCTCCGCCGGCGTGAACGCCTCCTGGCCGACCTGACCCGCAAGTACGGGGCGGACGTGCCCGGGGTGCTGGACTACTCCGCGCAGGCACGTGCCCGCCTGGCGGAACTGTCGCGCCACGAGGAGTCGGTGACCGCACTCGCCGAGCGCGAGGCCGATCTGGGATCGCAGGTGCACCGCATCGCCGGCGAGCTCCACCGTGGCCGCGACGCCGCGTCGTCACGACTGGCCGAGGCGATCGAGGGGCACCTGGCCGACCTGGGGATGGCGCACGCCCGGGTGCGGATCAGCGTCGAGGACCGCCAACAGCCGGGCCCGCACGGTTGCGATCGGGTCTCGATCGAGCTGGCCGCGAACCCCGGCGAGCCGCCTCGGCCGCTGGGTGAGGCAGCGTCGGGCGGAGAACGGTCGCGAGTGGCGCTGGCGGTGGAGGTCGCGCTGGCCGACGTCGAAGACGCCCGCGTGCTCGTCTTCGACGAGGTCGACGCCGGGATCGGCGGGGCCACCGCCATGGCAGTGGGTGAGAAGCTCGCCCGCCTGGCCGTCGACGGTCGCCAGGTCTTGTGCGTCACACACCTACCGCAGCTGGCGGCGTTCGCGGACGTTCACCACGTCGTCGAGAAGGGGATCCGTGGCGGGCGGACGGTCACCACGTCACGGTCGGTGCAGGGGGCGGACCGGCCAGCGGAGCTCGCCCGCATGTTGTCCGGCGGGGCGGGACGGGACGCCGGTGTCGCCCATGCCCAGGAACTGCTCGCCGAGGCGTCCTCACGCCGCGCCGTGTGAGAGAAGTTCGCCGGGTCGCGTGGTGCTGCGACTAAGGTCCGCGCCGATCCCATCCGTCGCACGCAGGACGATCAGCGTGACGCGACCGAGCGAGCCTGCGAGCCTGGCCGAGTCCTTCGCGGCGCACACCCGGTTGCAGGTCGGCGCGGCGACGCTCGACAGGATGAGCGCTCCGGGCGAGGCCCGGGTGCGACGACGGCGTCGCCGGTTCCGGCTGCGGCAGCTGGGTGCGGTGGTCGCGGTGGCGGCTGCCGTGGCCGGCTCCGTGGCTCTGGGTGCGTCGGTCGGGGAGCGGACGGCCACGCGGCGACCGCCGCTCGCCGCCGCGCAAGGCGGACGCCTCGATGTCAGCGACGTTGGCCAGCCGCGCTCGGCGGGAGCCACCACCACGACGACCAGCACCGCGTTCGCCTCGTACGCCGATCTGCAGCTGGTCCTGCCCAGCGACCAGGTGCGCTTGGTGGGATTCCACGAGGCCGCGTTCGCCGACGCGCTGCCGCTGACGCCGGCGGGATCTCTGCTGGCGAACGACAACACCACCAAGTTCCGTCCGCCGCCCGACCGTGACGGCGTCGGCTACGTGGTGCTGTCGTCGCGAGGCCGCACCAACCCGGCCACGTCCGCGGTGGACGTTGCGCTCCCGCCCGGGACGCCGGTGGCGAGCCTGATCGACGGCACCGTCACGCTGGTGGAGCATTACCAGCTGTACGGACGTCACCCCGACACGCGGGTCGAGATCGCCCCTGCCGGTCGACTCGACCTGCGGGTCGTGCTGATCCACCTCACGGACGTCCGCGTGCGCCCCGGGCAGCGGGTGCAGGCGGGGCGCACGGTGGTGGCTGGCGCCGCGAACTTCTTCCCCTTCCGCTCCCACGTCGATCGCTACGTCGAGGGCGATCCGGGCCCCCACGTCCACATCGAGGTCAAGCGACCCGCCAGTGGGGCGTAGCAGCGTGGCGCCACGGCGAGGCCTGTTGGGCGACGGAGAACCCGCCCGGTACGTTCCCGGGCGCTCAGCGCCCAGACGGCAACGTGTCCTTCGGTCCGTCGGTTACCGAGCCGATACCCACCGTCTCGGTCGCGCAACCCTCCCCCATGCCACGACGCCCCGGAGCGACGCCGTGCCCGCACGCCCTCCCCACGACGCGTTCGCAGCCGTGTACACCCGGCCCCGCGTCAACCGCTACGCGATCGCTGGGCTCGCTCCGGTGCTCGCCGCGGCCCTCAGCCTCCCGGCCGCCGTCGATCGGACCGCGGCTGCCCGACCGAGCGTCGTCGAGGCACAGGCGCTGTGGGTGGATGCCAGCAACGGGATGCCGAGGTCACCGGCCCCCGACCCGGTCATCGAGCCGTTCGCGACGGTCGACGGCGTCCAGCTGGTCGAACCGGCCCCGGCACCGGTCCTGATCGGGTTCCACCAGGCGAACGGCCCGCGCCCGATCCCGCTGACCCCTGATGTGGCCGCGCACGAGATCCTCCCCAGCCGCGGACGAGGCACCCACGCGACCTCCGCGGTCGATATCGTGCTCCCGGCGGCAGAGCCGGTCCGCGCCACCGTGTCTGGGACGGTGGTGGCCGCCAACCGCTACGCGCTGTACGGCCAGACCATGGATGACCTCGTGGAGATCGTCCCCGACGCCAACCCCGCGATCCGTGTCCGCGTCTTGCACCTCGCCGACCTGCAGGTGACCCCGGGTCAGCACGTCGTCGCCGGCGAGACGGTGGTGGCCGCCACCGCCCGGACCCTGCCGTTCGGGTCGCAGGTGGACACGGTCGTTGGCCAGCGACTGCCTCACGTCCACGTCGAGGTGGTGCGGTGAC